>NZ_JAPWDU010000005.1:300000-567657 GCF_027257155.1 Cerasicoccus sp. TK19100 | reverse complement strand
CCAGGATGCATTGACAGTTTCGCCACGGGAAGTGGTGCGTTTTTTTTGAGTTACTTGGCGGAAGAGCGCGAACTGGCGCCCAGTGCGCAGGATCAGGCATTTAATGCGTTGTTGTTCTTTTTCCGTCATGTGCGGGGCGAGGAGTCGGTGGACTTCAGCGGGGCCGTGCGCTTTCGCAAGCGCCAGCGGACGCCCACGGTTTTGTCGGTTCAGGAAACCGAGCCCTTGCTGACGGAGCTTTCGGGCGTGTTCGGTTTAATGGCCCGCCAGCAGTATGGCGCCGGGCTGCGGTCGACTGAGTTGATTCGGCTGCGAGTGAAGGATCTCGATTTCGACCGCAGGCAGCTGTGTGTGCGGGCGGGCAAAGGGGATAAGGACCGGGTGAGCGTCCTGCCTCAATTTTGGGCAATGCCTTGCAAGACCAGGTTGAGCGGGTGCGCGCGCGCGCTCATGCCGCGGACGTGGCGGCGGGGTTTACTGGCGCGAGCATGCCGACGGCTTTGGCGCGTAAGTATAGCGGTGCGCGCGCGCAACTGAGCTGGCAGTATGTTTTTCCCGCGAAAGAGCTGGGCACGGATCCCCGTAGCCCGGGCACCAATCCCCTAACCCGCCCTGCTTTCTTCTCAAAACCGCCCCTTTGTCTTCCCGAATTCAGGCGTATGTTTCCCCGGAACGTCTTCGGATGCCTCCCTCTACGCCCCGGGGCGTAGCACCCTTACGTCCGGGGGCGGAGGGAAGTTACGTCCCGGGACGTAGAAGGGTTACGTCCATGGACGTAGCGTGCGACATAGCCGAAGGTTTGGGCTTAGGCAACGGCTTGCTGGGAGGAAGGAGATGCCTGGGTTTGTAACAACATTGGAGCGGGTGCCACGCCCACCGTCACCGTGGTGTTGTCCCGCAGGCGGGAGCGGACTTCGATCTGATACTCGCCGGGCGGCAGGTCGTAGGGTGTTTGGAAGATGACCCATTGCGGCTCGTTGACGACGACTTCGTCCATGCGGATGCCCTGGGCGTGGAACTGCCCCGGTGGAACGAGGAAAACGCCCTCGTCCGGCGCGGCGTGGTTAAACTTGAGTCGTGCGCCGTAGAGCTTGAGGTTCGCCCCGGGCGAGACGGCGGTCGGCTTTCCCTGGCGCGCATTGAACACGGCGATCACGTTCGGGCGCAGCCGGTCCAGCGGACGCTCGACGCGCTCCCAATGCAGTTGGCGATTGATGTCGCGGTTGAGCTTCGGTGCCAGGCGGACGCCGACCTTGACCTGGTGGCGCTTGGGGTCGACGCGATCGTCGTAATCACGGAACAGCCCCTTGATCCCGGGCATAAACTGAGCCAGCCCTTGCAGGTTGACGCGCTCGCCCTGGCGGAGGCTGTCGCGGACTTCTTCTTTCAGCGCCTCCAGCACGGCGGCGACTTCGTGTTCGCGTAGCCCGGTGCGCTGCGCGAGGCGTTGATGCAGACGCTTGCCCTGCACGGTTTTGCCGCCCTCGGCTCGGGCCACAAGGGCGTGCTTCGAGCGGGCGTTCGGGTCGATGGATTGGATGGTTTCCAGGTAATATTTCAGCATGACGACAGTGTGGTTTAGGATTAAAATGTTCAGTGAACATTATTGCCCCATTAACCCCAACAGCAAACACTAATTGTGCGTCAATCGGCAAAGTTCCCGATGCCAAGGCGAACAGCCATTCAACTTTCAAATAATTGCCCCAACGGGGCTACGCATCAATAGCCCAGGGTTGGCTTGAGGCCGCAGAGCGGCTGAACGCCTACCCTGGGAATACAGATACGTAAATTACCTATCCCAACGGGATTGCGCAAAACGACATCTTGCGCAGCCCCGTTGGGGCAGGGAGATAACAGCATCCGGTTTCCCAGCGTAGCGCTTCCCGCAAGCGGTTCGCTTTACCCCCTGGGCTATTGTTGCGCAGCCCCGTTGGGGCAGTGTTTGCAGCAATGAAGATACACAATGAATCAATCTAAGCTGTCATGTTATAACCCCTTGAAGATGAGCACCAAGGGTGCGATCATATACTAGCCTAGGGTCAGCGCAAGTTGCAGAGCGACTGGAGCGCAGCCCTAGGAACTGGGCCATCACAAGTAGTTGGAACCCTGAAAGGGTGGCCTCAACAAGCACCAATGAGGCCGTGCTTTCAGCACTCCAACGACACAATATTGATTATTCCTAGGGCTGCGCTTCGTCGCTACGCAACTCGCTGACCCTAGGCTATGATGAGCCCGCGCCTTTGGCGCTCAAAATGAATGTCCGTTGGCCGTAGAGCACAAATACTCAGACTAATCCCCTGCCCCTATCGAAAGCTCGCGCCTAAGCCCCGTCCGGTGCTTTCTCGATGATCACGGCGTCGTTCGCCGCGCCCTCTGGCGGGAGGATCAACTTCGCGCCCAGCACGTTGCAGTTAAAGAGAACGCGGCCGGCCCAATCTTTCGTGATGTAGGCGTTGCTCCCGGGCTTTTCCAGTGGCGATACGACGACATCGTTCTTCAAGTCAAAGAGCTCCACGTGATGCAGTTCACTGCGCCAGGTATCGATGTCGCCCAAGTCATCATCGGAAGTAAAATGCACGAGGTGCTGCCCGCTCTCCCAATAAATCCAGACCTCATTGATCACGGGTGAAACCGGCGCGAGGTATACTATCTGTGGCTCATCCAGGCGCACGAGATCGGGGCGCTCTTCGCCGACTTCCTCGCGCACTTCATCGCGAATCATCGTGAGCAATTCCTGGTTGGGAAACAGGATGTCGTTACGCGTTTCGTGCAGCCAGTCGAAGACTTCATCGATCGTAAAAACCTGCACGAGGTAGTCCTCATGGTCCCATTCGAGGTCGGGATCGAAGATTACATTGACCACATTAAAACGTTGGTTTTTCACTTCCAGACCCAACTCTTCGATGGAGTAATCGGCCTGCTTTAGCATGACCCGGGTGCGCGCGATCGGGACGATGATTTCGGCAAATCGGCTGTTGTCCGATTCATCCGTTACCGGGTGCAGCTCGCGATAGGCGATGACCACGCTATCGACCGCGTCGAGATCCTCAGCCAGCATCGCGGCATCGATGTGCCAGCGATACAGGTAGCGCAGCAGCGAAAAAAGGTAATCGCGGTCCGGCGCGGTTTCGGGATCGATCCGGGCTTCCAGCTCCACCTCGGGCACCGTGTCGGCGGGTGCCTCGACCAACTCAACAGTCGGCTGGCCCGCCCCGATGCTGACCGTTTGCCCGGCGTCATCGGCAATGGCAGGCGCTGCCAAGAGCAACGCCGAAAGCCAAACCAATGCCGGGCGCATCCTCATTTTTCGACGCGCATTTGCAGGCTGCGTCCGTGGGCATCGAGCTGCTCCATTTCGGCGAACGCCTTGACCACCGGCCAAGCAAGCTGCGCGGCCTTGGGGTTGTATTGCACGATGCTGGTGCGGCGCATGTAGTCCGTCACCTGCATACCACCAAAGAAGCGGCCCGTGCGGTCGGTGGGCAGCGTGTGGCTCGGCCCGGCGGTGAAGTCACCCAACACCGTGGGCGTGTCGCCGCCCAGAAGCATCGCACCGGCGGCGGTAATCTTTTTGGCGAGCACCTTTTGCGTCGCGGGCTTCACGTGGATTTCCAAGTGCTCAGGGGCAATGTAGTTCGCTATCTCGACGGTCTGCTCGACGCTCTTGGTGATCACGCACAAGCCGTGGTTTTTCAGCACACCGAGTGCGGCGTCCTTGTGGGAAAGCGTCTCGGCTTGCTTGGTGATTTCTTCCGCAATCGCGTCGTATTGCTTACGGCTGCCGACCATCAGGTAAACCTTTTCCTTGCCCGTGCCGTGCTCGGCCTGTGCCAACAAGTCGGCGGCAATGTAGGCCGGGTTGGAAGTCGAATCGCCAATGATCAGCACCTCACTCGGGCCAGGTAGCAGGTCCACACCAACTTGGCCAAACAGCGCGCGCTTGGCCTCCATCACGTAGGCGTTGCCAGGGCCGAAAACTTTGTCCACCGCCGGCACGGACTTCGTGCCAATGGCCATCGCGGCGATGGCCTGAACGCCACCGATTTTATAAACTTCGTCCACGCCGCAAAGCTTTAGCGCGGCCAGCAAACCGGGGTTCACCGAGCCGTCTTTTTGTGGCGGCGTGCAAACCACCACCTCCGGGCAACCGGCGAGTTTGGCCAGCACTGCGCTCATGATGACGGTCGACACGAGCGGCACCTGACCACCAGGCACGTAGAGGCCCACACGCTGGATCGGGAAAAACTCCTCGCCTACGGTCGCGCCATGCGGATTCTTAGCGCGCCAGCCTTTGGGCAGCGTCTTCTTGTGGAAATCCTTAACGCACTTAATCGACTCACGAATCGCCTTGCGCTGCGCGGCGGTCAGTGTCTTGGGCGCAGCGTCGAGCTCTTCCTGCTTCACGCGCAGGGTGCGAGGTGTCAGCTTGGCACCGTCAAATTTTTCAGTGTAGCGGAAGACGGCTTTGTTGCCCTCTTTTTCCACATCGGCAATCACCGTGCGGACCGTGGCGGCTACATCTTCGCTGGCGCGAAACGAGGGGCACGCGCGCTTGAGTTGGGTCGCAAAGCCTTTCTGGCCATACTCTAGGATTTTCATGCCCGAAACCTATGAGCATGCTTCCCCCGCGCGCAACCGGTAATTTAAGAAAGCGCTACTTCGGAAAGTCGAAGGCGGTCGGTGGGATCTTCTCGTTGACCTTCACCTGAGTGAACACGACGGAGCGCAGCAGCTTGCCGGTTTCGTCGTAGGTGTCGACGGTCTTGGGGAACTTAATGCCGTTGGCTTCCAAAGATTCTTTTTCCACCATGGTCAGGCCGTCGCTGCTAACGGTCGCAATCAGCTTACCCGTATCCGGCTCAAAATAACGGACGTAATAAAGCTCAAGCGGGTATTGAAACTTGATCTTACGCGCCTTCTTGCCGTTGTATTCGGTAACGCCTTCGTCGATGATTTCGGCACCACGCATGTGCTCAGGACCGGTGAAAAAATTCAGGTTTTCAACCGCGTTGGCCATGAGTCGCTTGACCTGAAGCGGGCGCAGCACCTGGATGACCCGACTGCTTGGGTTGGCGGTGTCCATGCTCATCACATAGCCCTCGAAGCCGTTAACCGCAGTCTGGTTAACTTTGTCTCCGCGGGTTTCCTTTAGCTTCTGGCAGTTCGGCTTTTCAAAAATCAGCTCCAGGTCAGACATCTTTTGGCCCTCGGCAGAGGTCACCTCACCGATGTATTGGATGGACTCGACATTCTCCAAGGCTTTCTCGGGGCCAAGCTGCGCCCGGGCCTTTTTAAGGAAGTCATCCAGCGAGTCTGCCTGCAAGAGGCTGCCGGTAATGAAGAGAAAGGATGCGAGGAGTGTGCGCTGAAATTTCATGTCGTGTATTCTGGTCAACGAGTGCTAAAGGGGCCCAAAGTAAGGGCGATGGCGCAAAAGTGAAGCATCTATTTAGCGCTTCTGCGCAATCCAGAAGCGGGTATCATCTGAGAACTCACGGACCTCGGCGGGTTCCATACAAATTTCGGAGCGCAGCGCGGATACATCCACCCGAAAGCCCGCCTGCTCCAGATCGGCCTGCACCTCGGCCGAATCCGCCGCGTGGATATACATCCAGTAGCCTTCGTCGGCCTCGTAGTAAAGATCGCCAAATTCCTCGATCATCGGGTTTTGCCTACCTTTGACCCACAACTTGTGCTCTTCTTTCCAAAAGCTCTTGCGGCCGTGGCGATTACGATCATGTCCGGTGAAGACAAACCACGAGCCCGGCTTAATAACGCGGGCAATCTCAAACATCGCCCGCTGGCGATTCGAGCGACCGGGGATCTGCATCAGGCCGTTAAAGCCGAAGATAGCGCCGTCGAATTGCTCGTCATCAAAGGGCAAATGGGTGGCATCGGCCTGCTGGAAGGGAACGCCGTATTCGAGCACTTGGTTGATGCGGCGGGCCTCGGCGACCATCTCCGGGCAATAATCCGTGCCGAGCACGTGACGGTAATTCAACTCCCACAGGCCAATGGCAATCCGGCCGGCACCGCAGCCCAGCTCCAGCAGGCTTTGCTCGGGCTGAAAAAGGCGCTGAAAGATCTTTTCCTCGCTATTCCACAGGCCGACGCGCGCCACGGCGCGGGAATAGTGGTCGACCACGGTGGTTTGACGAAAATAGGTCTGGGCTTCGGCGATTTCCATGATGCAAACCCCATGAAATAAGCCGCATCGGCACTCGCTGACAAGCCTGACCATGCAGTTTCCCCAAAGAATTCATCTGGAATAAACACCCCAGGCCGACGTTCTCATAAACATGCAACCTAGAACACTGCCTGCCTTCGCCGCCTTGTCGGCGCTATTGTCCCCGCCCCTTTACGCCCAACCGGCCAGTGAGATTCGCCCCGCGGTCGATGTCACGTTCCAAACGGAAGCCGGCAAATACTATCAACTACAAACCTCGACCAATCTCGCCGGAGACAACTGGGAAGACGTCGGCCTGGCCGTCGAGGGAACCGGCGAGTCCCTTTCGGAGCTCTTTCCGGTAAATGCGCAAAAGCAGTTTTACCGCGTCGTCGAGCTACAGGACCAATGGGCGCTGGTCTGGGCAGACGAATTTGACGGCGACGAGCTGGACCTCTCCAAGTGGGGCAAGGAAGAGAACAACTACGGCGGCGGCAATAACGAGCACCAGCACTACAGCGTGAACGAGAAATACGCCTACGTCGAAGACGGCAAGCTGCACATCGCCGTGTATCGCGACCCCTACACCAGCAACGACGGCAAAACCCAGCCCTACTCCTCCGCCCGCCTGCGCACCCTGCAGCGCGGCGACTGGAAATACGGGCGCTTCGAGTTCAGCGCCAAAGTCCCCGGCGGCGAAGGCATCTGGCCAGCGATTTGGATGATGCCCTCGGAGAATGTTTACGGCATTTGGGCGGCCAGCGGGGAAATTGACATCCTCGAATCCAAGGGCAACTACACCGACCGCACCTACGGCACCATCCACTTCGGCGAGTCCTGGCCCAACAACACCTACACCGGCACAGAATATTACCTGCCCGAAGGCACCTTTGACGACGGCTTCCACACCTACGCCATCGAATGGTGGCCCGACCGCATCGAATGGCATGTGGATGATGTTAAATACCAGACACTTACCAAAGACCAATGGTATAGCGCCGCCGCCCCCGGCTCCGAAACCGCGCCCTTCGACGAGTATTTTCACCTGATCATCAATGTGGCCGTTAATGGCGGATTCTTTAACGGCACCGGCCAAAACGCCAACAATTTGCCCGATTCGGCCTTTCCTCAAGTTTTCGAGGTGGACTACGCCCGGGTTTATCAGTGGGCTGAGTGATGAATTATTGGGATACGCATGAACCTCGACCAACTCAGAGATAGATTAATATTAGCGATACACTCTGACAAATCGGCGGATGACTACTTTAGAACGCATCTGGATGATCCCGAGATGTTACTTTCGCTTTGTGTTATATGCGCGCCATACAACAAATATAGCAATGATTGTCGGATGCAAGCGGCACACTATTTATCTTTGGCCCCAAGCAAACTACTTGGTCAAATCATTCCAGTACTTTGCGTGCTGGTCAGTATTCCAGACGAAGGTGGTGAGGATATGAACGGCAACATTGCTTGTCCCCTACTTACAGCGATTGAACGCGGTAAACCTTTTTTTGAGGGAATCATCTATCATGACCTTGAGGATTTGAAAAAACGATATGCCTGCTAAGGCAACAGCTAGAATTAACCAGGGGCGATGGAAATCCCGCTCTTCCCGATCTTTCTGTTAAAAAACTACGCATTTCTTACAAAAATCCTTGCGTTGGGGCTGTAATCCGCTTTTTTAGGCGGTTTTCCCATTTTCCAAAATGAAAGCAACCATTGAAACTCAAGGCCGCCAATTCATCGTCACCGAAGGTGATGTGATCTTCGTGAACCGTTATAAGGACACGCAAGCTGGCGACACCGTCACCCTCGACAAAGTACTTTGCGTGGGCGAAGGAGCGGAAACCAAGTTTGGCGCACCCTACGTGGACGGCGCCAGCGCTACGGCCACCATCCTCGAAAACAAGCGCGACAAGAAAGTGATTATCCACAAGATGCACCGCCGGATGGGCTACCGCCGCACCCGTGGTCACCGCCAGGAGCTTTCGGTCATCAAGATTGAATCCATCAACGCCTAATACGTCATGGCTCATAAAAAAGGACAAGGAACTTCCAAGAACGGACGCGACAGCGAAAGCAAGCGCCTCGGCATCAAGAAGTTCGGTGGCGAAAAAGTTCGCGCCGGCAACATTCTGATCCGTCAGCGTGGCACTCGCTTCCACCCCGGCACCAACGTCGGCAAGGGCAGAGACTTCACCCTCTTTGCCCTCGAAGACGGCGTCGTCGAGTGGGACAAGCTTCACCGCAAGGTGCAAGTCGTTCCGCACGCTGTCGAAGCCTAAGCGGCTAACGCAGAACGCTTTACAGGCGCCTTTCCATTTCGGAAGGCGCCTTTTTATTGCTCGCCTCAAACGGGCTAATTCGCAGTATCGACAACTGACTCTACGAGCAACATGTCCTTCGACCTGAACGAATTACGCGCCCAGCGCGAAAAAATGCGCGAGCACCTTGCCTGGCTTGACCGCCAGATTGCGCAGTTGGAGGGCCAGCCTGCGCCCACACCGTCTAAGCCAAACGAATCACTCTCTACCCCCGAGCCGACCAAGACCGACACCAAGCCAGAGCCAGCGGTGGCAATTGCCGCGGCTCAATCCGCTCCCCCATCCCCCGCACCTGCCAACGACGCTCCCGAAGCGGTAATCTCCAATGATTTTAAACCCGGCGGGTTTGACGGATCATCGAAGCTTGGTTGCATTTTGGCAGCCATCTTTCTGGCCGGCCTGATCATTTTCCTTCTCTTCGGCCTGCCACAATTGCTCTATCCAGACGCGCCACAATAATTTTCTGACCGCACCTATGCTTCGCCAACTGCGCAACGCCTTCATCGCTGGGCTCGTTATCATTACGCCAATGGGTGTGACGATATTTGTCGTCAACTTCATGCTGACCAAAATTGGCGCGCCCGCTAGCGATGCTATTTTCAAGTTCGTCTCGGAAGACTTCAAGAATCTGCCCGGCATTGACCTGCTGCTCAAAATCGCGGCGATCCTAATCGTCTTGTTCGTGATCACCGTAGTGGGTTTTCTATCGCGGTATTTCATCGGCCGCATTTTTATCAATCTCGGTGAGCGCATGATCGAGGCCCTGCCGTTCATCAATGCCGTTTACAAAACGGTCAAGCAGATCGTCGACACTTTTAGCAAGCAACAGAAGGCCGTGTTTCAAAAGGTCGTGCTGACCGAATACCCACGCAAAGGCGTCTATGTCCTCGGCTTCCTGACGAGCGACGCCAAAGGCGAGGTCCAACACAAGACCGGTGCCGAGGTGGTGAACATCTTCGTACCAACGACGCCCAATCCCACCAGCGGCTTCCTGCTAATGGTGCCCAAGGATGAAATCATTCCAATGGAAATGTCGGTCACCGACGGCATGAAATTGATCGTGTCGGGCGGTGCGGTTTCCCCGCCCTACCCGCTGCCCCAAAGCAAGCACGTCAAGGCTCCGCCCGAGGAGCTAACCACCGAAGAACCTGCCTCCCGCGCCTAGGCCATGCCCGCGCGCGAGCTGCAGACCAGCGGCGTGGTCCTCGCCGCCACCGTTTCCGGCGAACGCTTTCTACGCCTGCACGCCCTCAGCGCCGAGGATGGCCGACTCGTCATCATGTGGCGGCGCTCCAGCAAAACCACTGGTGGCCCGGACATTTTTGACCGCGCGACGTTTCACCTCGAAAGCTCGTCAACGACGGGTGCCTGGTTTCTGAAAGAATACAGCCTGGAGCACCGACATACCGGCATTGCGCGGCGCTACCGCTCACTCCAGCTTGCCACCCGTTTGGGCGAGCTGATCTGGCGCAACCTGCAGCACACCGAATTTTTTGCACCAACCACCCAACTGGCAGTCGATGCGCTCTCGGCCTTTGAGGACTCGCCGCTGCCACACTGCGTTTACCTGAAGTCCCTCTACCGCTACGCCGCCGACGAAGGCTACGCCGTTCGCCAGCAGTGGCTGCGCAACCTGACCAAGAGCGAGCAGGATCGCGCCAAGGAAATCATCGGCAACCCCCTGGCCGAGTTGGAGCCCTGTCGCGAGGAAGTCGCCGCGCAACTCATTGAGAAAATGGAGCGCTGGCTGCGCGCGGACACGGATATTATAGTTCCGTAAAAATCATCATTGGCCGGTTATCCGAGATTGTCGCCGCGTGGTTACGCGTTCATGATTAAGGCCATGAAATTCCTCGTTTCCCTTTTGCTGGCGTTGATGCTCACTGCCATGGCACATGGCCAGGAAGCCGATTCCTACCAGACCAACGACCAACAGGAAGATCAACTGCGCGAGCCCCTGCCGGAGAAATCCGACCCCATCGCCGAGCAGTTATTTGCCACCTCGGTTAAGGCCATGGGCGGACCGGACGCGATTACCTACGACTCACTATCGTCTAAAATCCTCCTAAGCCGAGGCCCCCATCGCGTCAACATGGACTACTACTATAAGCGCCCCAACAAGGCGCTAATGAACGTTTGGAAAAAGGCCGATATCGGCAACGAAATGTTCAAGGTTTCCACGGGCTATGATGGCACCACCGCTTGGACTTTTGATGAATCAGAGGAAAAGCCATTCCCGCAAAAAATCGGCGGCGAGAAGGAAAAAGAAATCAAGGAGATGGCGAGTGCCGACGACCTTCTGCTCACCTACAAGGAGAAGGGCTGCGTCCTCGAATACCTCGGTGCCGTCAACAACCGCAAACAGAAGAACTACCTCGTTAAGCTCTATCACCCCGATGGCAGAACGGAGTATTTTTATTTTCACCCGAAGAATTACCTCATCACCCGCCGCGGCAACAAGCAGATGCAGATGGGCACCCCTGTCAATGTCGACACCTACGTTGTTAAATACGACAAGATCGACAATAAGTGGGTGCCTGTGAAATACGAAATTGCCTACGAAGACGAAGTCGTGATGACGATGGAGTTCTCCAACATCAAGCTCAACCCACCGCTGAATGACGCGATGTTCGAGATGCCCAAAGTTAAGGAAGTCTGGCTAAAGGGAAAAAACGCTCAGTAAAAACGCACCGGCGAGAAGATCAGGTCGATCGTGCTGTCGAAATATTGATCCACGTATTTCCGGACAAAAAGCACGTAAACCAGCGCCCCGAGCGATAGCCACGGGCCAAACGGAATGGCCGAGCCAATGCCGAGCTGTTCTTCTTCTTCGCCTGAAGACTGCTTGTCGGCATCAGTAGCGGAGGACTCTATGGCAGAATCAGATGTCTGGTCACCCTTATCCACTTCCTCATCTTCATCAATGTGTCCCGTCTTGCCTGGACGCACATTTTTGCCAGTGAGCGTGTTAAACATCAACAGTGGCAGTACCACCAGCGAACCGAGTAGTGAACCTCCAAAGATGGCAAATACGGCACCTTTCCAACCAACGAAAGCGCCGATACAACCCATCAGTACGACGTCCCCGTACCCCATCGTGTCTTTTCGCAAAATTTTCCCCGATACTTCGGCAATCCAGACAATCAGACCAGATCCAACCAGCGCTCCGGTCACACTAAGCGCGATACTACGAAGACGCTCGAGCATGATCGGATCGCCGCTGCCGCCCATTTGATGCAGATCTGGGTAAAGTGCGGAAAGCACCACACCGATCATCATTCCCCAGACCGTAAAGGCGTCGTGAAGATATTGCGTATCGTAGTCAATGAATGCGTTGCAGATCATCAGTGCGATGAAGATCCAGATCGCCACCACGACGCCCAGATGCTGGCTGTAAACCAGCCACGCAGTCATGTAAAAGAGCCCCGTCATCGCCTCGATAATCGCATAGCGCACGGAGAACGGCGCACCACAGCAGCGGGCCTTGCCCCGAAGAATGCACCAGCTCAGGATCGGCAGATTGTCATACCACTTGATCGGTGTGTTGCAGGCGTAGCAGTGCGAACCGGGCTTAACCACCGACTTTCCTGCTGGCACGCGGTAGATGACCACGTTGTAAAAGCTACCCCAGCAGGCACCAAAGACAAACGCCCAAAATGCGAAAAACCACGGATACGCGGCGTTGATTGCGTGAAATTCGTCGAGGCTCATGAGATTTATAAAGGAGCAATTACCAACACTTTCCCGCTAGGACAATAGTTGATTGATCCAAGGCTCGGTTGACTGGCGGATTAGTTGCTGCAACTCGGTGTCCATGTAGCGGTAGTCATCCGGGATATCCAGGCACTCAATCGGCGGCAGTTCCCCACCGCGAAACTGCTCACGGATGCGCTGCTTGTGCTCGGGCGCCATGACGAGGATCAAGTCGGCCCAGTCAATATCCACCGTGCTGATCACATGCCGTGCCGACGCACTTACCCCGGCCAACCGCACCTCCAGGCGCGAGTCATTGCGATAAACGGCCTCTGCCGTCGGGCTGCGCCACTGGTTCCGGCTACAGACAAAGAGAATGCGTGGCCTCATGCACGGCGGGGTTCATAGCCCTTGGCGTGACAGGCACCGTCCATCATCGCCTGCGCAGGCACCTGCGCACCGGTCCAGATTTCCAGGCTCCGCACGCCCTGCCACACGAGCATGGACAAGCCGTCCGCATACGCCATCTGGTAATGCTTTGCCGAACGCGCCAAGGCGTTTTCGACGCCATAGGTCATGTCGTAAACTTTCGTCTCCGGTGCAAAGCGGGCCAGATCGATTGGCGCGGGGTCTTCGTCCTTCAGGCCAAGTGAGGTCGCGTTGACAATCACCGCCTGCCGGGGCAATTCCGCAGGCGGCTCGCTGAGGTCGAATCCACGTACGCGCTCGCTGCCGGGGGCCTCTTGCAAGAGCTCGATCAACCCGCCCAAGCGCTCCTGGTTCCGGTTACCGATCCACAGCTCGGCCACGCCCGATTGCAGGCATTGCACTGCGGCTGCCCGGGCCGCTCCGCCAGCACCAAGCAAGATCACCGTTGCGTCCTTTAAGTCCACGCCAAGCTCGCGTCGCAAAGCCTGCTCCATACCGTAGCCGTCGGAGTTATAGCCGGCCCAGCCATTGGCTCGACGATGGAGCGTATTGACCGCGCCGGACAGTTTGGCACCGGGATCGATTTCCACGACAAGATCCACCGCCTGCACCTTGTGCGGGATGGTTAGATTAATCCCCTGAAAGCCCGCCGCGTGCAGTTGCTCCAAAGCGCGGGGCAAAATCTCCGGCGGTGTATCGAACTTGAAATAGCGCCAATCGAGAAAGAGCTGCTGAGTCTGGCCCATCAGGTTGAGCGCGGCATTGTGCATGGCCGGGCTCACGCTGTGGGCGATGGGGCTGCCGAGCACGGCGAGCGCCGTTCCCGGGTAATTCCACTGCTTCAGCTCATCCAGCGAGCGCACGCGATCGGGGTCGTCAAATTGCATGCCGCGAGCATGCCACGCACCCGTGTCTCGACAAGCCCTATTCGTCGTTGAGCCGGTATGCCGCCTCAAACTCGTTCACGTAGTCCGTAAACAGACGCGCCCGTTCGCGATCGCCGCAGCGGTTGTATTGGTTGACCAAATTACGGCAGCAGCGCGCCAGCACCTCGCCCACCGGGCACGGGGCAAAAATCGCGGGCTCGATCTCAATATCGTAGGGCTCGAGCATTTGCTCGATTTCCTCGATCGTCCGGAAAACGCCCCCTTCGAACACGTCGATGTAGAACGGCTCGGAGTCGAGGAAGCACCCCACCATAAAGCGACCGGGAAACGCCACGGGCGACAGCTCCAGATTACAGCGATCCGCCACGAGCAGATACAAAATCGACAAGCTGATCGGGATGCCACGGCGGCGGTCCACCACGTCACTCAGGAAGCTGTTGCGCGGGTCGTAGAAATTATCCGAATCGCCGCAAAAGCCGTATTCGCCAAAGATCACGCGGTTAAGCACGCGGCACTTTTCCCACGCCGTGCTTGGGTGGAGCATCAGCTCGCGGCAGCGGTCGGAAACCTCGGCCAAAAAGCGCTCGTAGTCGGCCATACCCACCTCGGGATTCGACACACGGTCGAGCAGCAAGACACCGGTCTCCAGCTCATAATTAAAGGAACGGATAAAGTCGCGAAAAACGCGCTCGGGCTTGCCGCCGGTCAGTGCGTCGAGCAGGTCACGCGCGGCGCAGCCGATGCTGGCGTCTTCATGGTGGGTGGCCTCGCGCAGCAAGGCAATGCCTGACGGGCCGAGTCGCTCCAGTTCCGCGCGAACAGCGCTGCGGACGGAGCTTGTGGTGTCGTCCAACAGCCCCAGCAACGCGCGTTTTCGCGAAGCCTTGATCGGTGCTGGTTTGTTTTCTTTCACGACTTTCACCATAGGATTTCAGGACGTGTTCGCAACGGAAAAGCATAGCGCAGGCCAACTTGTTTTGCCCGCGCCCAAATTGCCCAGACAGAAAATGCGCGCCGGGCGCTTGGGCTTGACGCCGTCACGAGAGCCACACAACTTTTTCCCATGAGCGATTCCGTCGACCAAGAAATTCTGCAAATTTTCCGCGATTCCGGGGCCCTGCTGGAGGGCCACTTCATCCTCCGCTCGGGCCTGCGCTCGGGCCACTTTTTCCAATGCGCACGCGTGTGTGAGCACATGGATAAAGTAACCCGCCTGGCGGAATTGCTTCTGGAAAAAATCGACGTGAGCAGCTTCGACACCGTCGTCGCCCCCGCAATGGGCGGTCTGGTAATCGGACAGGAAGTCGCCCGTCAGGCTGGCAAGCGTTTCCTCTTCGTAGAGAAGGTCGATGACAAGCTCGCACTGCGCCGCAATTTCAAGATTGCCGACGGTGAGACCATCCTAATCGTCGAAGACGTCATCACCCGCGGTGGCCGAGTCAATGAAGCGCTGGACATCGTCGAGGCCGAAGGCGGCAACGCCGTTGGTGTAGCAGTGCTGGTTGATCGCTCCGAGGGCAAGGCTAGCTTCCGCACACCCCTGACCTCGCTATTGGAATTTTCCTTCCCAACCTATGATCCTGAAAAACTCCCCCCTGAGCTCGCGGCGATTCCGGCGGTCAAGCCGGGGAGTTAAGAGAGGAAAAAGGAAAAAGATTAAAGGAAAAAGTTGGGTTGAAAACTGAAGCCGACTGCGCGACCCTATCAACCTAGAACCTTTAAACTTTAATCTTTTTCCTTTAATCTTCCACCATGCCCATCACCTTCGACCACACTCGTATCCGCGTTAGCGACCTGGAAAAGTCCATCAACTGGTATTGCCTGACCTGCGGCTTTGAAGTGCTCAAGCGCACGGACAAGTCCCCCTCCGGCAATCAGCTCGCGCACCTGCAGATTCCCGGTAGCGCTCACAAGCTGGAGCTGACCTACTCGCCCGATTACAAGGTGGAGTTCCCCGAGGACCTCGTCCACACCTGCATCCGCGTCGACGACATCGTCGAACACTGCGACAAGCTCGAAAAGGCAGGCGTCGAAATCTGGCCCGAAGGCTGGAAGGAGAAGTTTACCTCCGGCGGCAATAAGATGGCCTTCATCACCGACCCCGACGGCTACGAAGTCGAGATTCTCGAGCACTAATTGCCCGTTCGCTGAGCGAAACTTTGCGTCATGCCCTACTCGGCGACTAATCTTCGGCGCATGTCGTGGCTCCCGGCCACATTGCTCCTCGCGTTGATCATCGCCGTGCTGGTTGGCGGTTGGCTGCTCTGGCAGCGGTTCGAGTTTAACCGCGCCTACGAAGCCCACACCGCCGGCCAACACCAGGAAGCCATCCAACGCGCCGATCGCCTGATTGCCTTTGGCTGGCCCAAAGAACGCGCCCGCGAACTGCGCGCGTTGGCCCTCATCAAGCTCTCGCCAGACGACGCCGCGCAAGGCCTCGCCTTTGATGACCAATCAGCCATGCCCGTCAGCGTCGGCATGGAATACCTGCGCAACAGCCAGCAGCGCCGTTCCTACGAGCGCGTCGACGAAGTCTATGACGCGCTTGGCCCGACCCAAGGTGGCGAACCGGACTTCCTCATGCTGCAGGCCGAGATCGAGTTCGCGCGTAACCACCCGGCACGCGCCATGGAAGCCCTGGATCGCCTGCTCACAATCGACCCCAAGCACAACGAAGCCCTGCTGCTCAAGGGCACGTATCTACTCAGCCAGCCCTCACCGCTCAGCGCCGTGCAGGCAAAGTCCATCCTGCGCCGCGCAGCTCAGGGCAATTCACAAACGGCGTTTCACGCCCTCCTCCTGCTTGGCTCGCGCTTCGAAATACCGCTCTTTGAAAACGACCGACAGTGGCTGCTCTCCACCTTGGAGAAGCACCCGCAATCGACACCGATGAGCCAGTTAATCATCGCCACGCAGCAGATACTTCTCGAGCCCGCCAAGCGGGATGCGCTCATCCAAGCCGCCGTACAGGCCAATGGTGCGGAAGCGCCGCAGTTGACGGCCAATTGGCTGCTCAGCATCGGTGCCTACGAACCGCTGATCGCCTTCTTAAACAGCCCGGCTGCGGGCGGTATTCAGTCGGATCAACGCTGGGTCGCCCAGATGCAGGCGCTGCTGCAACAAGGTTCTTTGACCGAGGCTATCCAGTTGGTCGAGCAAGACGAAACCGCGCTCGACGCCCTCCGCCGCGCAACGCTGCTCGCCCACATCGAGGCCAATCAGGCGGCTGGCACGGAACCGAACGACAACTGGCGCCTCGCCTACGCAATGGCCAGCGAGCAGCAAGCATTCGCCGAGCTGCTTTCCCTTGCCAACCTGGCCCAACAAAAGGGCTGGCACAGCATCGCCAAGGACGCCTACCAGACTGCCATTGACGTCGCCCCAACCGATGCCGACAAGAGCCGTGCGCTGACCAATCTCTTCATTGCTCAGGTCAGCGAAGGCCAGACCGGTGAAGGCCTGCAAACGCTTCGCCAATACCTCGCAATCAATCCGGACAGCCACACCATGATCAACAACGCCTGCTACCTGGAGGCCTTGTTGGGCGCACCGAGCCCGGAAAGCATGAGCACGATGCACGACCTCGTCGCGCAAATGCCCAACAGTATTTACCCCTCCACCTATGCCTTCATGCTGTGGAAATCCGGTGACTACGAGGCCGCCGCACGCGAACTAAAAGGGCTGAACCGCCGTTACCTTGCTGTGCCCAGCTGTCGCCTTTCTGCGGCCCTCGTGGCCCTTGAGCAAAATGACGCTACCACCGCCAAAGAGATGCTCCAGCAAGTCGACGCCAAGCGACTTCTACCCGAAGAACTCACCCTTTATCAGGACGCCGTTCAAAAGACATCGGGCTAACCTTCGCCGCTGTTTTGAATGCGGCCGCGGCGTATGGTTTCCTGCTCAAGCGGCAGGGGAAACTCCTGGTCGCCGAGCAAATTCCAATCGCCCATGATCGCGGCGTAGCATAGCGCGAGGTAGGCATTTTGCTCACGCAAACTGACATTAACCGGGATGCTTGAGCCGATCTTTCGAGCCTCAGCTTCCGCACCGGATTGCAGGTAAACGTAAGCCAGCAAAATGTAATTATCCGGCCGGTCCGGGAACCGCGAAACCAGCTCCTCCGCGTAGTAGCGACACAACGGGAGGTCCTGCCCATAGAGCGCCTTCAGGTAGATCACCGGAGCTTGCAGGTAAGGTGCCTTCGACAAGGCTTCGAGCGAAATCTGTGGCAACACCTTGGCCAACGTCTCGCCCTGGCCCTGTTGGTACAGCTCCTGAATGTAGCCGTTGATAATCTGCGGCGCATGCGGATAGTGCCGCATGGACTCCCGGTAAAACTCTGCCCGCCATTGCTCGCCGAGCGCGAACTTTGCAGCGCGTTGCAGGCGGGGCCAATCCGTCACTTCAGAAAACTCCAGCGCACGCACTAAATTTTCCTGAAAGCCATCGGCATCGCCCTCCTTGGCACTCATGACAGACAGCCAAAACGCGCGATTCATCGGCGCAAGTTGTATTGATTGATTTTCACCGGACAGCAGCTCGGCCAGCTTTTCATATTTACCATTGGCCGCGAGCCCTTCGAGATAGAGCTCTGTCAACTGCTCATCACGCGCCATGGCGGACTGCAAATCCGCGTTATCCAGAATCTCGTAAAGACCGAACGCGCTGATGATTTCGTAGGCATCCTCCCAGCTATCTTCACTGCTCCAATCGATCGCGCCATACACGCCCTGCACCGCCTCCTCGCGGCTAATACCGCCGAGCTCATACGCGCGGCAATAGTGCATCGCGACTTCGGTCGGTGTCAGCTTAGGATGGGCTTTGGCCGCAGCTAGCAGGCGGGCTGCATCCATGCCCTCGCCCTCTAGCGGTGCCGGTTTGGCCAACGCCATGCCCAAAATGCCTTGGCTGATCTCATCGTTGCGCTCCAGGTTTTCGTCAATGTATTGGATCAGCTGCGGGCGGTTCTCGGGGTCCACATCCGTCCACATCAATTGCAGCACCAGTTGGTGAACGGCGGGTGATTGATTTCCAGCGGCAAAGGCGTCCTGCGCCAGGTGATAAGCCTCAGCCTCACGCCCCTGCGCCATCAGCAATCGAACGCGCGAATCCACCAGCAGCTCGTGCTCTGGGAACTGCTGTGCGAACATCTGGTAGAAACGCGCGGCCACACGAATCCGGCGGTATAGGCAGGCATTTTCGATCAGCTCGGCCAGCGATTCCGCGTCATAGCCATTGGCCTTGGCAGCCTGCTCACTCCACCAGACAAGCTCCGGGTTGCGCGCCTCTTTGGCCAGCTCGGTGGTCATGGCCAGCAGCTCGGCATTGTCGCGGTTGAGCAGTGCGGCAGCGCGGGCTTTCGTGTAGGCCTCGACAGTCCGGCCATCGTCTTGCAACTGCTTGGCTTCGGCAAAAATAACATCACTGCGGTAGCCCTTGGCGGCCTTGATCCCCCACGGCAAAGATGCCGCGCCGACCAGCCCGCACAAGATCACCAACACACTGATTACGCGCAGCCAAAGTGGCGCAGTGAGCCAGCGGAAAAACAATCCCTGCAAGCGGTTTAGCAGCCAAGCAATCAGGCCACGGTAGCCGTACCAAATCTCCAGGCACGCCTCCTTGAAAGACAGCTGACGCAGGTGGTTCAGCTTGCGAAACAGCCATCGCAGAAAACGCACCGGCGAGGTAACCACTGCCACCACCCATTCGCCAAACTCCTTAAAAGTGAGCTTCGTGCGGTCCTTGGCATTGGCGCGCGCGGCCCAGCGCTCGCGCTTGGCAGTTTTCTTGCGCGCCTCAGCACTCTGCCGCCACTCGTTGTATTCTTTACCTTGATAAGCAGCAAATCCCTTCAGCGAGCGAAAGCGGTTCTTGAGCCGATGGCGCAGAAAATAGCGCACGTCGGCCAGCTTTTCACTAACGAGAAACGAGATGTGCTTAACGAAATTTTTCACCTACGAAAGAGCAGCTAAACGCTTCCGCTGGCCGGTGCAATCGGTTTTCGCTCGGCCAATCAAATTCGCCACTATTCGCGCTCGTAGAGTAGCGGATTCATCGGCGTGTCGATGACCTCGCCGATCCTGGCACCCGGCATCCAGTTGTTCCAATCGCTTTGCTGGTTTTGGTTGCGCGGCTCGGCCAGGCGCATCTCGGAATCCATGTAAATGATCGTCATTACCTCGCGCGGTTGATCAGTGGTATTCGGGCCGGCGCGGTGGAACGTATAGCCGTAGTGGAAGCTAACTTCGCCGAGATCGAACGGACCGCTGTCCACGGGGCGATCCTGTAGCTTCAAATGCCGGTCGATGGCCTTTTCGCTGTCGTCACTGATGACCATGTCGCGGCCAAACTTAATCTCCTGACTGCCCACTGAAAACTCCAGTGGACCCATTTCCTGCGTGATTGCCTTGAGCGGAATCCACGCGGTGACGGTGTTGTTGTTCGAGAGCGGCCAGTAAACCTGGTCCACGTGCCACGGGGTAAAGCCGCCACCGGGCTCCTTGTAAAGTGCCTGATCATGATAAAGCCGCACACCTTTTGTACCGAGCAGCTCCGCAGCAATGCGCGCCAAACGACGTCCGAAGACAAAGTTTTTCACGTCCTCGCTGTGCTTCCACAGATTCATGATTTGCAGGAACGCCTTCGCGTAAGTGTCGCGCGTGGCCATCGGGCGGTCCTCCCGATTGAGCTCTTTCACCTTCTGCGTGATGAGCGGCCCGAAGTGCTCCAGGACCTCCACATCAAGCACGTCCTTAAGCTTGATATAGCCGTCGCGGCGGAACTTTTCAATTTGCCCCGGGGCAAGCGTGAACGGGGCATTAAGGGAGTCGGTCAGCGATGTCGTCTTCATGGGTATTAGTTTTTATAGACGCCATTGTAAGCATTCCTGAACGAATTTACTTTGCCCTATTCACCGAAAACCGATACTTTTTAGACATCAATCTAAACAATCGGACAACTACTTGGAAAATAAAGCAAAGTTCGAGCACATCGTTCATCGGGAGCATGAGTCTTTCCGTTGCTTTGAAATTGCGACTGACCGCTTTCAGCACCCCTACCATTACCACCCGGAAATCGAGCTCACGCTGATTGCCGAGAGCTCCGGCATGCGACTGGTGGGCGACTGCCTGGCCCCGTTTGCCGCCGGTGATCTGTGCCTGCTCGGCAAGAACCTACCGCACCTGTATTACAACTCCCAGCCGACCGATACCCACACCACCGCGCGCGCCTTCGTGTTGCAGTTTCGCCGGGATTGCTGCGGGGGCATCATCGATGCCGCCGTCGAGCTTGCGCCCATCGCCGAGCTAACCGATCGCGCCAATCGAGGCCTGCATTTCAACGGCGTGGCCAGCGCGGCGTTGTTGGAACGTTTTCAGAGCTTGCTCAAGGCCGAGCGCCACGAGCGCATCAGCCAGTTCATTGGAATTCTGGGCCTATTGTCCACGGCCGCCGCCCAGCCACTAACCAGTGTAGGTTATCGCCCCACCCTGCTCGACCATCGCTCTGAACGCATCAACCAGGCCTGCCGCTATATCTTTGAGAATTCTCACCAGGAGCTAAGCCAAGCCGACGTAGCCCGGCACATTGGGCTGTCGACGTCGGCCTTCAGTAAGTTTTTCCAGCGCGCGACCAACCAGAGCTACCAGCAATTTCTAAAGGAAGTCCGCCTCGGCCACGCCAGCCAACTGCTGCTCGAAACCGATTGGAGCGTTGCCGAGATTTCCGAAACCGCCGGCTTCGGCAACCTGTCCAATTTTAACCGCCGCTTCCGACAGCAGTATGGCCTCTCCCCGCGCGAATTTCGCCAACATGCCGAACAAGTCCACGCCACTGCCGGCAGCCCGCAGTTCACCTCTACCGCCACGTGGCGCAAAGATGCCCTCAAGCACCAGCTCGCCGCGATTCGGTCGGGCGGCTGAATGACGAAACCATGCCTTAGCATGAAGGGCAAAGCACGACTCGATCCTCAAGGTGGCGGCCGATATCAAGCAATGGTAGCGCAGGCACGTCCCGCGCCGCACCCCAATGCTGAATGGATATCCAGATGGTTTAAAACAACTCCAATGGGGTGCGGCGCGAGGACGCGCCTGCGCTACCTCAATTGGAAACTCAACTTCAACATTACTAATTCGCTCAACACCTGAGCGTTGACAACGCATAGATCTCCGCTGGCGACAAGGCGCGACGATAGACTGCCAGGCCCGCCATCAGGCCCGTGAAAAAGTTGCCCATCTCGCCGCTACGGTCGACCGCGCCAACGGTGAAATTCGAGCCGGTTGGGCCGCCATCGTGCAGACCACCCGCGAGGCTGTAGGGGTTGAGGCCCGGGCGCACATCCAGCGCGCCGTTGAGCCACGCAAAGCCCTGCGATCCATCGTAGCTCATCGCGACGACCGACCATTCACCACAGCTAACGTGCTGAGTGCCCACCGGGCCATCGATGCAGTATTTGAAGCCCGGTGTCGGGCCGCCGACGTTCGACAAGTGACCGGTCACCTGGTGATGCTCGCGCCAGACGGAAATATTGAGAAACAGGCCATACTGCCGGCCAAGGTTGGTCTCGTTCCACTGCCCGGCAATGAACTCGCAGCCGCCGTGTTTGGTCGGCTCGCGTTTGATCCAGGCGATCACGGTCAACTGCCCCCCTGCCCCGTGAATGTCCAGCATTGGGCAGGCCGCGCGCGGACAGTTCAGCCATTGGCCTTCATCAATCCGCAGCGCCTTACCGCCAAAGGGCGACCCTGCGTCTGCGACTACCGACATCGCATCTGCACCGGGGGTCAGCGTGTAGGCCTCACCCTGGCTAGCCTCGTAGCCGTCGGCAGTTTCATCAAATTGCCAATACGCCGCCAAGCCGGGAAAATCGGCGGGCTGACGCGGGATTAACATGTGTTCGTGGGGAGCTTCAGACATGGCGTTCGATTGGGTTTCCATCGCGATCAGTGTGGCCTAAGGTGTAAAACGGATCGTCATTGGCGAGCATCCATTTCTCCAGCGCGCCCAGCAAGGCACCTTTCACATCGGCATGGCCGGGGTTCGCGGCGAGATTGTTCATTTCGCCGGGGTCGGCGTCGAAGTCGTAAAGTTCCTCTTCGCCACTGAGGTAGCGATTGTATTTGTAACGCTCGCCGACGACGGTGCGAATCGGGTTCACCCACTGCTGCTTGGAGTAATATTGCGCAAAGACAAACTCCCGTGTGGGCGGCTCGCCCTGGCCCGTGAGCAAGGGCAGCAGCGACACGCCATCGACCGCGCCAATCACCGCCCCCGCAACCTCGGCCAGTGTTGGCACGAGGTCCACGTTGACACTTGGGAACGCACACTCGCGGCGGGCCGTTTGCCCGGGAAGCTTGATCATCAGCGGCACCCGCAGCGTGTAGTCATACATGAAGGGGCCTTTGAAAATCAGCCGCTGCTGGGTGTCCTGATCGCCATGATCCGAGGTGAAGACGATCAAGGTATTTTCGGCGCGCCCGGTCTGCTCCAAGGCATCGAGCACCTCGCCGATGCGGCCATCGACCAGCGCCACTTTTTCACGATAGTATTCACGGTAACGCAGCCAGCTCTGCTCAGGCTCATCGACAATGACTTTGCCTTGGTCTTCGCGCATAAATTGGCCCTGCGCCTTGGCGGTCTTCGCGTGGTCTTTGCTCCAGCTCGTAGGCAGCGGCGCTTCGCCGCTTGGCGGCTCATGCATGACCTTGGGAATATGGTAAATATCATGCGGGTCGTTCAGCGAGACATACAGCGCAAAGGGTTTATCCTCCGGAGCCGTTTGCAGGAACTCGACCGAGCGCTGCGTCGTGTTTGGATCGTTAAAGGCCTCCCCCAAGCCCGGCCCATCGGCGACATCCCAACCGGCTTGCGCGATGGCTTCGCTGCCCAGGTGCCACTTGCCAAAGTAGCCGGTATAATAACCAGCTCGTTGCAAGGCAGGCGCGATGGTCTGCATCCTCAGCGGCTCGCCGCCCTTGGCACCGACGTTGCCCATGACGCCGGTCTTCGAGGGATACAGCCCCGTCATGATCGACGACCGGCTGGGCGAGCATTGCGGCGTGGGGCAATACGCACGGCTAAAGACCGTGCTCACCGCAGACAGTCGGTCCAGGTTCGGCGTGCGAAACGTGACATCGCGCTCGCTGATTGCCTGCCAGTGCTGCTGGTCCGTGAAGATGAAGAGAATATTCGGCGGCGGGGGCATCCCTCAAATCAACTGAGCGATTGCTTACCCGTCAACTGCGTATGCACCTTGGGCACATCGCTGCCAGCCTTTCCGGGCAGGACCACCGTCGCCTCCACGCCTGCGGGTAATTCCAGCTCGACGCGCATCGGTTTGCCCGCGCGGTTATCTACCTCCATGTGGATCGGCCCAAATGGTGTGGGGTGCTTGATGCGCGCCCGATGCAGCGCACCCATGCGCGGCTGGATCATCACCTGGCGAAAACCCTTCTTCGGTTGAATGCCCATCAGCCAACGCGGAATGATATTTGCGGGCGCAGCACCCCAGGCGTGGTTCCAGTCGAGGTTGTTCTTATACTTCCAGTCCCAGGCCTCCCAGGTCATCGTGCTGCCAGCCTTAATCATATTCAGCCAGCCGCGATCATGGTCAGCCGTCATCAGCGCCAGAGCCTCATCTGCCCGCCTGGCGCGAAACAATGCCTCCAGCAAAAACTGCGCGCCATAAACGCTGCAAGCCATCCCGCGCGAGGCCACAAAAGCCGCCACACTTTCGACGCGCTCCGGCGGCACCAGATTAAGCGCCAGCATAAACATGTTACTGTGCAAGGAGGCGTGCTCGCTGCCCTCGCCATCAACATAGACACCGCGATCGGCGTCCCACATTTTTTCGTTCAGCGATTTGCGAATCTGAATCTCGCGCTGCGTAAACACCATCATGCCGGACGAGTCGCCAATGACGGCCTCCATGCTCGCCATGGCGCGGCAGGCAGCGGCATGTAATGCATTGACCACGGTGTTAATCGGCAGCATTTCGTGGTTGTCGCGCTCGCCGGTTCCGCCCTCCGTGAAGGAGCCTGGAGGCCAGTCAACGAGATCGCGCAGGCCATGCTCGAAGATGTATTTCTCGTTCCACAGATTGAGCGATCTCTCGAACTCACGGCTGACGTTTTCCGTGCTGATGAGGCCATCCTCACGCTGCAGCGCGATCAGCGTTTTGCGTTTGAGCAGCCCACGGAACTGACGGATCGATTCCTTCTCGCCGGTGTAGCAAAAGTCCTCCCAGGCCATGAGCACCGAGTAGAGCTGCCAGTCCGTTGGCCAGGTGGGGTATTGCAGCAGATACTCGTGCGAGTAGCGCGCCATGGCGTACTCGGCATCCGTGCAATAATGGCCAAGCTGGTTGATGTAGGCATCGCCTTCGTAGGGAATGCGCTCGCGGTCGCCGTCCACATAAACCCCGCAAAAGGTCGTGGCCTTGATCGTGTATTTGCACAGTTCCCAGACGTCATTGAGCCTCTGGTCGGAGCACTCGAAATGCGCGGCGCTGTCGTCAAAGGGGTAATGCGCGGCAAGTTGCTTTACCTGGGTCGCGTCAAAGCCTGGCGCAGCCTCGATCTCCGCATAGCGAAACGGGAAAACTTCGCCCACGTGCGCGGGCATCGGGATCGCGCCTTTGCCGGTGTTGCGCTTGTCGGCAGGGATGACCAACCGCGGGCCGCTGCGGGCCGTGTCGTGCTCGATCCGGCAATAGCGGATGCAGCCCGGTGGCTCACGGTCGATGCGGCCCTGGCCGGTTAATTTCTCACCGAGGTGAACCGTCAAACGACCGGCGTTGTCGGGTAGTTGCAGGCTGGCGAAGGCCGCCTTGCCAAAGTCGAGGAACCAGCAGTTATCGCCCACTTCGCGCACCTCGACAGGGGCGATGGGAGAGACAACAATTGGCTTGGGCTGAACGGTAAACTTGGGGGCACTCATGAGGGTCACGCGATCGCGGAACCCTCAGTCTCGACGACAGGATGCAGTCCAAGCAAGTCCATTTCCAGCGCGGCTTTGTTTGCTGGATCGGTTACGCGGGATGCCGCCTTCTTCGCCTTGGCCAGTGCCTCGACACCGAGGTTGGTCATGCCGGCGAGGAAGTAACCGCGCGCCGCCGACTCCCAGGCATAGCCGAGGTGGAAGT
This sequence comes from Cerasicoccus sp. TK19100, assembly GCF_027257155.1. Taxonomy (NCBI): domain Bacteria; kingdom Pseudomonadati; phylum Verrucomicrobiota; class Opitutia; order Puniceicoccales; family Cerasicoccaceae; genus Cerasicoccus; species Cerasicoccus fimbriatus. Next base: position 542,016 of record NZ_JAPWDU010000005.1, on the reverse strand, counting down.
CGTTCAGCTTGTGCTTGCGGGCAGTCTCGATGCCTCTCTGGGCGTATTCGATGGCAGTGCTCGCATCGCCCGCCATGGCATAAACGCGAGAGAGCTGCCAATAGCCCACAGCATCGTTGTTTGGCTTACGCCCGGAGGCGTGCTGCCAATGCCAGAAAGAGGCCTCGGCAAGGCGAATCATTTCGCGTGTTTCATCAGGGGCTCGCTCCTGGAGATGCATGATCTCCCAACAGCGGTTGAAGGCTTCAGCCGCAAAATGGCGGTGAGCTTTCGCAGTCGATAGCTTATCCATAGCAGGGGGAATGTAGGGGTTAGCAGGGTAAGCGTGTGATATGCCATCCGAGCGCATTTGCGTCAAGATTAGCCGTGCCGTTCGCCCGAAAAAAGTAACGTAAACATATGCAGCGAAGCAGGTTAATTGATTAATCCAGCTCTTAAACCCAGGTCATCCGTACCCATTCAGTGCGCCCGCTGTTAACCGAATCGTCACATTCTGGCTCGCGAAATTATCTGGCCAGCGTAAATCGCATACATTATTCCACAGCAGACTCTATAAACTGCTATGATTAAAACGACGCTGACTCTGTCCCTCGCCTTTGCCATCACGCCTTTCATCGCTGCTGCCGATGACGTTGCCGCAATGGATGGCCCCGAGCTCATCGAACAATATGTAGCCACTCAAGCAGTGGACTCCGAGCTCGCCTTCATTGAACTGAAGACCTTTGAAACCGAGACGCCGACCGACGAAATCATAAAGAAGCGTTTCCTGGCCCTTACCGAAAAAACCAGTGACGGCTCCTACGATTATCTGATCCGCATGGTGCGCCCCACCGACGTGGAAGGCGTCAGCGTGTTGACCAACGTCGATGGCGAATCGATTGACCAATACCTGTTCCTGCCCGCCCAAGGCAAACCGCTCAAGCTGAGCACCGCCGGCTCGGGCAACTTCCTCGGGTCGGACTTTGCTTACGAGGACCTCGTTCGCGAAACGCCGGGCAACTACGTTTACACCCGCATGCCCGATGGCGTCGCCCAAGGGGAAATTTGCGCGGTCGTCCAGGCCCGCCCCGCTGAAGACACCGATAGCCAATACGCCTACCGCAACATCTTCCTGGACCCCACGACTTTTGAGGTGCGCAAAATCGAGTTCTACGACGACGAAGGCGACGACCTGCCAGCCAAAGAACTGCAAGCCTACGAATATGAGTCCGTCAACATCGATGGCAAAACCGTGCGCCCACGCTTTGCCGTAATGACCAATCTCGATACCGGCACAATCTCCGTCTTCAAGGTGCTCAAGAGCCGCCTGAACATCGACATCGAAGACCAACTATTCGAAGCCGACAACTTGGCGAACATTACACCCGCGGACGTCGACGGCCTACTGGTCGAGATCGACGCGATTGGCAAGTAGCGCCCCTTAACCCTTGGCGCTCAGGAGCGCTTCGCGGGCTTCGAGGCGGAGTTGCCATTTGCGAAGGCTTTCCTCGCGCTGGGCTAGCTCGTTCTCGGTCTCGTAGTGAGACTGGGCGATCTCCGAAAGCTTGTTTTCGCTCTCTTCGATGTAAGATTCGCGGGTGCGCAATTCCGCCTCGCGCTGATCCAGCTCGGCTTCGCGCCCGCGGATCATCTGCCAGGCTTCATCGGCATCCCGGGCTTCCATGGCGCGCATACGCTCCTGCTCTTTGGCCTCATGCATGCGGCGCTGCTCCTGCGCCACTTGGCGCGTGGCTTCGGCAACCACCCCTTCGCGGGCAGCCTGCTCCAGGGCCAGACACTTTACATAGCCGATGGCGCGCAGGCCGTCCAGAACGAGATCCATGACTTCGTCCAACGAGCAATAGTCAAGATCGGGACCAACGGAAAGAATCGCCTTTTCGCCCATTCGTTTCTTCCCGAATACGACGAGGTAATGCACGGCGGTATTGCCCCAGAGCTCACGAATTCCTTCGTGATGCTCAGGTTTTGATTCACTTAACAGTTCGTATAATGAATACTCACGAAATGCTGATCTCCGTCCTAACATACCATCAAAATTTCAAATAGAAAATAAAGCAGTCTCCTTACCCACCAAGTTGAATCATCCGATTCCAAAGTCGACAGCTTTTCGAGTATACAGCGGACATTTAACGCATTCGGAACATTGCTTTACTGATTGGTTACGAGTAAGTTACGAACGCGTAAAACGAGTATTATCCGAGTGCTGAATAGGGCTGCACGACTTTTCCACTACGGAGAATCTTGTAGAGAAAACGCGGCGCATTGAGTCGGAAAAGTTACGAATGTCAAAGTTCGGTGAAGCACTTCGTTTGTATTGGACTCTGCCGCGACAGGGCGGTTTCGCTTACTCGGATTTATGGGTAAGTTATCTGTCAACGAGAGCCAGATTCTGCGCAAACTTCGGTCCAAGACCGGCATGCGTAGTATGGTCGAGTTGCGTATCGATGGCGCGGTCGCCGCAACCCGGGGAGCACCCGATAGCGACTTAACATCCGCCACCGCAGACTTTGTGCGCATTGGCAAAATGCTCGGGCAAAGCCTGGGCCTGGACCAGATGCAGGACATGCATGTCATCCAACCGAAGGACGCCGTTTCATTCGCCGAATGCAGTGACCGCCGTATCGGCGTGATACACCAGGACTCTCTGGAGCGCCTACTGGATCTCAACAATGGAGCTTAACTACATACGCGACACCATTGGGAAGACCAAGGGGGTCGATGGATACGTGGTGATGGACGTCAACGGTGCCGTCATGTCGCAGGATCTGGGCCCCTACGCCAACCGCATCAAGCGCACGGAGTTCGCTACCTGGATTCTCAATTGTTTTTACGCCATCGACAGTTACTACCCGCAATCCTTTTGCGTATTGCTGCGCTATGCGTCGGGCCACCTCTACCTCACGCGGACCGACAACCGCCTAATCACCGTCATGTGCCGACAAGGCGCGGATATTCTTTCAATCGAAAACGCTTTCAGCAAACACCGACAATCCATGGCTAAATCAGACACTTCCGGAATCGTCCGGGAAAAATCAAAAAAGGGCGAAACCGTCTTTCTTAAAATTAGCGAAACCGGCGAAGGCGCAACCGCGAGCCCCATTCCGCAGAAAAAGTCCGGCCCGCCCGTCGGCGCGATTATCGCCATCGTCATTGTGCTCATTTTGGTGGGTGCCGGCGTCGCGTTCACCCTGGGTGGCGGCAAGGAAGAAACCACGCCAGCGCCCGCGATAGCTGAGGCCAAGCCAGCCTCAGAAACCACACCAGCAGCCGCCCCTGCCAAGCCGACGGAGAAGCAAACAGCCAGCTCTGCCGAGATCACGGAAGCTACGGCAGAAATCGCCCGCGACCGTGCCGAGGCATTGGCCAAAATCGCCAACCAACAAAACGCGGACAACCTGGACGCCATGAATATGGCGCGTGCCCTGGCCAATAAACAATCTGCTCTGCAGGCCTTTAACGCTGGCAATTACGAGCAGGCCAACGAGCTCTGGAATGAGTCCGCCATCTCCTACGGCAAGGCAGCCGTCACCGCGAGCCAAACGAACTTTAATGACGCCATTGCTCAAGCGGGCCTGGAAGACATCCGCAACTACCCGACGCAGCAGTGGATCAACATTGAGAACGAAATCAAGCAGGCGAAACAGGAAGCCGCCAACGGCAACTACAGCACCGCGGTCCAGTCCATCAGCAGCCAGAAGAGCAAAATCCCGCAAATCAAAAGCGACCTGCTCAGCCAATTAAACAGCCTGGCCAGTAAAGCCGCGGACAACAACAACGTCCCGGCAGCGCTTGAGTATTACCAGAAGGTTTTGCAGATCGATCCTGCCAGCACCACGGCGCAGCAATACATTTACCAAAATCGTTTCAAGCCAGGCGAAGTTATGACCAACGCCCTCGGCATGAAGCTCGCCTACGCGCCTCCGGGTAAGTTCAACCGCGGCTCGCCCGAGAACGAAGCCTTCCGCGACAACGACGAAACGCAGACCGCTGTCACCATTACGAAGGGTTACTTCATTGCCACGACCGAAGTCACTCAGGAGCAATGGCAAAAAGTGATGGGCAACCGCGCCAAGCTGGACGGCGTAGACGCCGAGCTGGTAGGAGCGACCCTACCGATGCACAGCATTACCTGGGAGCAGGCCAACGAATTTTGCGAGCGCCTGAGCGCCATGGACAATCAAACCTACCGCCTTCCCACCGAAGCTGAGTGGGAATACGCCGCGCGGGCTGGAACCACCACGCCTTACAACAACGGCTCGAACCGCCTGACCAGCCGCGACGCCAACATCTACGACCCCACCGGTGAAGGCCTGGACGCCATTGCCGCCGTGGGCTCCGTGGGCAACCCCAACGAATGGGGTCTCTATGACATGCACGGCAACGTCGCCGAGTGGACCGCCGACTGGAGCGCGCCCTACCCGGCCGGCCCCCAGACCGACCCGGCTGGCCCATCCGAGACCGAAGGCCGCGTCGATCTGGCCATGAAAATTGTCCGCGGCGGATCCTTTATTGACGACGCCCCCCTGGCCCGCAGCGCCAACCGCAGCGAAGCCTCCCCCGTCGTGAGCACCGAATACATCGGCTTCCGCCCGGTGCTCGTCGTCAGCGATTTGTAACCAGCAAACCCAACGAGAAAAATTCATGAAAAACAATCCGATCACACGCATCGTTCAGACAGCCTTGCTGAGCGCCTTCGGCAGCCTGTTCATCGCCGGTTGCACCGAAAGCACCTCCAATAACTCCTCGGCATCCTCGGCACCTGCTTCCGAGCCGATGCAGACCCAAACCGCCTACGCGACCACCACGTCCACGCCTTCCAAGTCTTACTTCGACGAGTCGGCACCGAGCACCACCGTGCGCACGACCAGCGTGCAGCCCGTGGCACCGGTTTACCCGTCCCTCCCGCATTACGCGCCGGAAGACGCTGTTCGCGGCCGCTTGCGCTCCATCGGTTCGGACACCATGGACGGCATCGTCGCCGACTGGGAAAAGGACTTCAAAAACTACCACCCGGGCATCCGCGTGATTCACGAGGGTAAGGGCTCCTCCACCGCGATTCCTGCTCTAGTTGAAGGCCGTTCGGACTTTGGCCCAATGAGCCGCGCCGTCAAGCCAGCCGAAGCAGAGAAGTTTCAGCAAAAGTTCGGCTATGCGCCGACCTCCATGCCCGTCGCCATTGACGCGCTCGCCGTCTATGTCCACCCGGACAACCCGATCAAGGACCGCGGCCTGTCGATGTCTGAGCTCGATGCGATCTTCTCCTCCACCCGTCGCCGTGGCTACAGTCAGGACATCAAGACTTGGGGTGACCTCGGCCTGACCGGCTCCTGGGCCAACAAGCCGATCAATGTTTACAGCCGCAACAGCGCCTCCGGCACCTACGGCTTCTTCAAGGACGAAGTCCTCAAGAAGGGCGACTTCAAGTCCAGCAATCGTGAGCTGGCCGGCTCCGAAGAAGTGGTTCGCTCCGTGGAAAATGACCCCTACGGCATCGGCTACAGCGGCTTTGGCTACAAGACGCCAAACGTCGCCGTGGCTCCGCTGTCCGACGGCGGTTCCTACGTCGCTGCCAACCAGACCAACGCGGTCAACGGCACCTATCCGCTTTCGCGCAATCTCTTCCTCACCTTCAACCACCGCCCCGGCTCCGAGCCCAAAACGCTGCACGCCGAGTTCATTCGCTACGTTTACAGCGATCAGGGCCAGGACAAAGTCGAGAAGAACGGTTACTTCCCCGTCAGCTCAGCCACGGCGAAAGAGCAACTGGCGTCACTTGGCCTCTAGGCAGGCAAAATACATCACATAAAACAAAAGCGGCCCGGGATTCCTCCGAGCCGCTTTTTTGTAAATCGAATTTCGTTCGAGCGCTTACAAATCGCCGAACAAGCCAGTGCTCAAGGAGCCGTATTTGCGCTCGATGTAACTCTCGATACGCGTCACCGCTTCCTGACCATAAACGGCCTTCACGTCTGCCATCATCTGCTGGCGCAACTGCTTGCACTCGGCGTCGACATCCGCGGGAAAGGTGCGGCCCTCAAAGCTATCGCCGGACAGCTCTTCCACGCGGTTGGCGATCGGGCGCAGCTTCTGGCTAATCGTCATCAGCTTCTGGCTGTCTGGATAAAACGCAGCCAAGTATCCGAGCGTCTCCACAACCGGAACACGGTACTGCACATTGAGCGTGACGCGCTCAGGGGCATTGAAACGATTATCCGCAATTTCAATGCGATCTAATCGACGGCGCTCAAGAAAACCGCCGGATGCCCCGGCAAACAAATCTGCGTTAACTACGATAAGTAGGCTAAAGACGGCAATACGGCATGCTTTATTCATGCGCACACTACACGCCTTAGCCACTTGGGCGTCAAGTCAGATGGAGCAGAGAACGCTCCTTAAGCGTTGTTCTTCTGAGTGTAGAAATTGTTGATTTTGTCCGCCACGTCACGATAGCCGATGTCGTTGGAGTAGATGATCTTGTACTCTGCGATCGCCTTTTCCATGTCACCGTTTTCCTCGTGGGCGCTGGCCAGCTCGTAGATGACTTCCTTCTTGGTTTCATCCATGAGCTTCAGCTCCTTCTTGGCTTCCTCAAACTGCTGAACGGCCATATCGTAAATGCCCTTGGCGGCCATCGAACGGCCAAGCATCATGATCGCCTTCACGCGGACCTTTGGGTTGCGAGTGGCCTTCTGGAACTCACCCATCGCCTTGTCGTAATTGCCCTCTTCGAAGAACAAGAGGCCCAGATCGTAGCGTGCGCCATAATCGTTTGGATACTTCTCCACGATGCGCAAGGCGTTCTCCAGCTTGAACTTGTGCTCCTGGGCCTTGAGCTCGACCAGCTCCGCCTGAATGGCTTCGTTGTCCGGCTCGGCTTCGAGCTTCTGCTCCAGCGCTTCAACTTCGCTGCGCTTGATGGAGAGATTCATGTCGATCTCCATGCGCTCAAGCGTCGGATCACTCGAGCCGGCGGATGTGGTGCGGGCCTTGCGAATGTAATCCAGTGCTTTGGTGTAGTTGCCGATCGTGCGGTAGCCGTTGATTATTTCGCGGTAAAGCGTGAGGTTTTCCGGCTCGGCTTCGAGGAGCTTGAGGTTCTTGCCAACGAGCTTTTCGACCGTGTCTTCGTCGTTAACCACACGGGCCTGCTGCTCCAGCTCGATCGCCTTTTCTTCGTCGGCCAGCTTGTCGCGGAAGCCGCCCTCTTCTTCCCACTTGCCTCGGTCCATCGACTCGGCGACGGATGCACGGCGCACCAGCTCCTGCGCCGCTTCACAGGCGGCATTGGCGTGGAGAATGCGGTCACCGATCAAAATGGCTTCCTTCGGGCGCTTGGCATGGATCAACGCATTGGCGAGCATGATTTGGTTTTCCTCAGTCTTGTCGACTTCGACCAATTTCTCGTAAGCGAAAACTGCGGTTTCCCAAAGCTCCAGCTTCTCGGCAGCCTGGCCTAGCAGACGGTGTCCCAACGGCAGGCTCGGGTTGTCGGTAATGCTCTTCTCGGCCTGTGTCATCACGGCGACCGGGTCTTTTTCGATGCCCTTCTTCGCCTTTTGGGCAAAGGGTGCGCTGGTTACCTTACCGATAAACTTGCTCATACCGCTGGTCTTGCCAGACTTGGCGCGCTCCTGCGCTTGGCGCAAAAGCTTGCGCAGATCCAGGCAGCCGGGGTGGCGTTCCAGAATGTTCATGCAAACCGTGATGACGATCGACGGGTTTTTGCTCAAATTCTTACGGGCGCCTTCGATTTGCTTGCGCAGGCGTGGATCAAGTTGGTTGATGGATTCTTCGGTAAGGGTGTCGCTCATATCGAATAGGTAGAAAATTCTAAAGGTAGACTTATCACCTAGGGCGTCAACTTTCAAACGCCCACGGTGCCGGAATTATTTTGTTACGTTAGCATTATCAGGGGTTTCCGGTATTTCGGGACTGTCTTCTGCCGGGACAACATCCAGCTGATGAGGAGATTTCCCTACGCTCACGCCCAGGTTCGAAATGACCTGCACCGCGTAGTCATCCCAAAACTCAACCATGTGCAGGTCTTTCGCATGCGTGCACTCCACATAGTCCAAGCCATGCGCATCCAGCCAGGCGCGGACCTCGGCAGCGCCCTCTTCGGTGAAGCAGCGCGGCGTTAACACCTTGACCTTGATACGCTTATACTTCACCCAGTCGCGCACGCGGGCCTTCATATCCGGGATCAGCGGGCCGATTTCGCCCTGAATCCCGGCCTCGGTTCGCTCGGCCAATACGCCATCCAGCCCCACGCCGAGCCAGGAGTTGGTGTCGCGCTCGTCGCGGGCATAGACGCGCTCATCTTCGCCCTCTTCGGAATCGTCACCCTGGACTTCCTCCTCGGGCGTTTCCGGCTTGGGATCGCGCTTAAACAGCTGACTGAGCTTGGTTAACATAGCTAAAAAGGTAACAATGACGGCGGCGGCGTCAACTCGTTGAAAAACAACGGCGAATGCCATTTTGGACATCCGCCGTTGAAATTTGTAACGAGAAACGCGCTTACTTGGCCTTGCCCTGGTTGGCGACGGCTTCCATCGCGGCCTTCACCGCTTCCGGATCGCCCAGATAGTAGAACTTCTGGGTCTCGAAGTTTTCATCGAGCTCGAAAACCAGCGGCATGCCCGTAGGGATGTTGACGCCGATAATGTCGTCGTCGGACACCTTGGCAAGGTGCTTGTAAAGGGCGCGGAGGCTGTTGCCGTGCGCGGCGATGACTACGCTCTTGCCAGCGGCGACCTGCGGCTTGATCTCAACTTCCCAGTAAGGCAGGAAGCGCTCCACGGTGTCCTTGAGGCACTCGGTGGCGGGCTTGTCGTCCTTGGGCAGGTCGGCGTATTGCGGCTCGTTGGCCGGGTGGCGCTCGTCGGACTCTTCCAGCGGTGGCGGCGGAATGTCGTAGCTGCGGCGCCAGATCTTGACCTGGTCTTCGCCGTGCTTGGCGGCGGTCTCAGCCTTGTCGAGGCCCTGCAGGGCACCGTAGTGACGCTCGTTCAGGCGCCAGTGCTTGATCACGGGAATGTAATTGAGGCCCATTTCCTCCAGAGCGAGGTTGAGCGTGCGGATCGCGCGGGTGAGCACCGACGTGTAGGCCACGTCGAACTTAAAGCCCTCCTTCTTGAGGACTTCGCCAGCGGCGCGCGCCTGCTTTTCGCCTTCAGCCGTCAGGTTGACGTCCGTCCAGCCCGTGAAGCGGTTTTCCAGATTCCATTGGCTTTCGCCATGGCGCAGCAAAACAATCTTATACATGTCTTGGTCTTGTGTTGTGGTGAATAGGAACGGCCACATTGGCGGGGAACCGCCGAAGGTTAAAGGTTAAAGTTCGGCCAAGCTCCAGCCACCCCCGACAGTAGAAAACATTATGACACCGATCGCCCCGAATGCATCCGGAAAACCACCCGACTCACCTCCCCCGCAAAAATTGCCCCACCGCTATAGAGTGCGGCAGCCCTCTGCCGCTTTAGCATTTTCAACGCAGCTCACGACCTGAAACCAATACCAATCACTGCGAGCCGCAAATCCTCACCCCGCCCGCAAAATCCTAAAGCGCCAGAGGGCTGGCGCACTCCATAAACCTCAACGACACCCAGCATGCAAAAACAGCCAATAAATCAACAACAGCCCCGCATCGATGCTTGCGAAACCACCCCATCCCTGACACATTAAACGCGGTGAAAAGTCGCGCATCCACAGGTAAAAAGAGTAGCCGAAGTATCGCCGACTGTGCGACCAAGCGTCGCCGACTGTAGCTCGAAGTGTCGCCGACACTTCCCCGGAGCGTCGCCGACGCTTCAGTCAGAACAAGTGCGTGTGTTGGTCTGACTCGGGGGCGTAAGTTGGTGTAACACAAGGGCTTGTTTTATGTAACTCCAGGCCGTCATTCTTTCCAAAGCACTACCCGCTTTGCCCTGAATACGGAATCTTGGCACTTGACCAACAAGCCTCTCGGAGAGTGATCGAAAGTTCACACCTTTAGGCTTATCACGTTTTATTGGATTCGTTCAAAAGCGCTTTACTATACGAGTGCGTAAGCCTAACCTCTCGTTCATACGCCAACTTCCTCCAGCAGTGCGTATCTGCTCTCGGCCTATTGTCTCTAAGCAACACAACAACATCATTTTGTTCTGTGACGTTTTCGTCGCTTTAAAAATGCTGTTGGGTAAGAAACGAATGAAAGAAAACCACCACTACTTCCGAATATTCGGTAGCCGCGTGCTTTTCTTCATGTTGGCACCTTGGTTAATCATCTGCATCTTCTTATTTCCTTATATCACCACAGTTAGCACACCCGAAGACAAAACTGCTGCTTATTTAATGGCGGTAGTCTTTTCAGCATGCTGCTTGTCTGGGCTTCTAGTTGGAATTGACTCTAAGCGCTTTGGGAAAGCGATACTCGTTATCACGGTAAGTGTCCCTGCCGCCTACCTATGGTATTTTATCGACACGTTCTTCTTAGAAGGCATGGAGCTTACTCCCAGCCAAAGGAAGTCAGATGCGACTCCTTGGAACGCAATACTGGGATTCTGCGCATTCGGCATCCCATCTATTCTAGCAACAATTGGCATATTGAAAGGAAAGAAATGGAATACAGCTGAAGAACAGCATGGCGAGTATGCATTCTGCACACACTTTTTCATATCATGCTCAACAGAAAGAGAATTCGACGAAACTGATGCGAAAATAGTCGAAGGCATTTGCAAAGAACTAAATGAATTCTTGGTAAGGGAAGAATTTGGAGAAATCCCAGTGGTCGAGTATAACGAAGATCAAATAGAGATTTACATTAATTCGTCAGACGAGTCCCGACTCGAGGGCTATATCTCTCAATCTATAAAGCCTCACAGCAGATTGAAATACGAATTGCGAAAAGACCCAACCAGTCGGTAGTCGCAATTCAGTTACGCGCTCCACTGAATCGAGACACCTTTACGTTCGGCGAATAGTATTGAAAAAAGAGAATTTTCGACGAAACTACCATCATGCCCGTCATATCAATGTTTTACGGTATTATCGTGGCTCTGTATTTCTTCGATACTGGGAAGCATAACCGTCCTCATATCCACGTTAAGTATCAGGGTGAGGAGGCGGTTGTCGGGATTCCCGATGGTGAGATCATCGAAGGCGGCATTCAGAAAAGCCGCATGAAATTAGTTCAGGCATGGATCGAAATTCATCGTGATGAGCTGATGGCCGACTGGGAATTGGCCGTAAACGGACAGGAAGTCTTCAAAATCGAACCACTAAAATAAAATGAATCCACGCGTCACAAAAGTCATCCCTGAAGAGAATTACTGCCTGTTGTTGGAATTCACCAACGGCGAGCGGAGAGAATTCGATGTATCGCCTTACTTAGACAAAGGTATCTTCACTCAGTTGAAAGAGAAATCCTATTTTCAGCAAGCGCGGGTGAGCATGGGAACGGTCGAGTGGCCTAAGGGACAGGATTTTTGCCCCGATACCCTTTTCGAGCAGTCGAGAGTGATTGCCTGATCGGTTGGCCCATCCAGTCGCAGCTATCAACGCATTTCGCTTGCGCAATGGTTTGATTATGGCGTAATTTGCCTGAGTCATGTCTCAGGAATCCCCTGTTACTCCCGGCATGAAGCGCCGGGATTTTTTGAAGTTTGGCCCCGCTGCGGCGGCGGCTTCCATGGGCCTAAGCGCGTCGGCGAATGCCGCGACCGGCACGGCCAGCGCGACCAGCGACACCGCCTCCACCATGTTTAAAAAACGCCCTAACATCGTCTTTGTCTTTAGCGACGAGCATCGCTGGCAGAGCCTCCCCTTCACCGAGATGCCCGAGTGCGTCGCGCCGAATATGACCAAGCTCGCGCAGCAAGGCACGCGCTTTGACAACACCTGCGCGACCTCGCCCGTGTGCACGCCGTTTCGCGGCATTTTGCTGACCGGTCAATGGCCACACCAGAGCGGCTACATCAGCAACGACACCGTCACCCGCACGGACGCTATCGGCGTCAGCACGCCCACCATCGCGCACATGTTTAAGGACGCCGGTTACCAGACGGGCTACGTCGGCAAGTGGCACCTGATGAACGAAACCTGCCAGCACGCCGGCTTCGACACGTTCAAGCATTGGCTTTACGGCGACAACCACTGGGAAACCGAGGTGCGCGACATCCCCTCGGGCGAGGCGTTTAAAACCGTGACCGGCTACAATGCCGTGGGCATGACCGATCAGGCCATCGACTTCGTCAACGAGAACGCGGGCGGCGACAAGCCCTTCATGCTGATGCTCTCGCTCAACCCGCCGCACTGGCGCTGGGACGACTCCCCCGAAGAATTTTACGCGCTCTACCCGGACGACAACCTGCCCTACCGCCCCAACGTCGAGGATAAGCAGCGAAACACGCCCAAGCAGCACGAGTTTTACCGCCACTACCACGGCCACATCAGCGCCGTCGACCGCGAGCTGGGCCGCATGATGGACGCCCTCGACGCCGCCGGCATTGCCGACGACACCATCCTCATTTACACGAGCGACCACGGCAGTTCCTTCGGCTCCAACGGCGTTTACAACAAGGGCAACCCCTACGATGAGGCCGTTCGCGTGCCGTTCATCGTCCGCTGGCCGGGCAAGGTGCCCGCTGGCGCGATTGCCGAGCACAACCTGGGCACCATCGACCTCGTGCCCACACTCTGCGGCCTGGCGGGCTTTGAGGCGCCTGCGCACTGCACTGGGCAGGGCTTCACCAAGGCTTTCCTCGGCCAGCCCGGCGCTCCCGACCCGGAGTCGCAGTTTTTGATAATCAACAACTTCAAGCGCAACTACTACCGCTCGCGGCTCATGGACGATGAGCGCAGCGATTTCAACCCCTTCCGCGCCGTCCGTGGCAAGCGCTACACCTACGCCGTGGACCGCTTTGGCGACTGGTTTCTCTACGACAACAAGGCGGACCCGTTCCAAATGAAGAACCTCGCGAATGATCCGGCTCACGCCAAAATTCGCGACAAGATGGCGGCCGAGCTCGACGCCTGGCTCGCCAAGGCTGAAGACCCCTTTATCGACGAATCCCTGCGCAGTAGCGACTACGGCCAGCGCGTCCGCATCCAGAATGAATACTACTCGCTAGAGGACTCCTTCGGACAGTGGGAGCAGCTGAAAAACGACGCCCTCCAGCCCTACCTGGCCCGCGCCAATGCCGCGCAAAAGCAGCAGTTCGAAGCCCTCGGCAGTGATATCTTCGACCTCAACTGGTTCGGCGAATGGAAGGCGCTCGATTACGAGCTGACCACCAAGCGCCGCAGCACGAATCTCTCGAAAGAGGAGCTGCAGACCAAACAGGATGCGCTAAATTTGCAGACGAACGAAAAGCTCACCGCCGGGGCTGAAAAAATTCTGGCCGCCTAGCTATGCCGCATGCTCCTTCCTTTGCGCGGCACGGCAGCGAAAAGATGATCTACGACATCCGGATGGGGCCGCAGTGCATCCACCATGAGGGCGAGTATTTCGCGGCTTATCAGGCCAATCCCAAGGGCGGCAAAGCGCTGCCGCATATCATCAAGCGTGGCCGCGATGGACAGTGGTCTGAGCCGGTGGTGCTGGGCGATGTGAAGACCTACGATCACCACCTGGCACCGGTCATCTGGCTGGATGCCGAGCTGCGTATCCATGCCCTTTACCATTGCCACATTACGGCGCACGAGTCGGTGCATGTGGTGTCCAAGGCTCCGCTCGACATTACCCAATGGGAGCCCGCGCCGCCGGTCGCCCCGTCGATCAGCTACCCCAGCGTGTTCCCACTGCGCGACGGGCGTGTCCTGCTGTTTCACCGTCCCCTCGGGCACATGGGCTACTGGACTTATCAAGTTTCGAGCGATGGCGGTTTCTCTTGGCGGCATCCGGCGAGGCCGCTGGTTGACTTTGACCGCGATCCGAAAATCCCGGGCGACGACTGGGCGGGCAGTTACCACAGCGCAGCGATCAGCCCGGATGGGCAACGCCTTTGCCTGGCCTTCGTCTACTGGGATGAACGCCTGTGGCCGCACCCACGCTACGGTCGCTCGATGGGGCACCGCAACCGGTGTCACCTCTATTATGCTGAGTTAGAGCTCGCGAGCGGTGAGCTGCGCAACATCGACGGCGAGCTGTTGCCCCGCCCACTCAACCGCAAGCAGGCCGAGCAGTGCCTCGTGTGGGATACGGGCGACCGGCTCACCAATATGCCAGCGATCAGCTTCGACGCCGAGGACAGCCCTTGCCTCGCGGTTCCCCTTTCGGAAAGCAGCCCGCAGGATTGCGCGTTCTGGTTTATCCGGCGCGAGAGTGGACAATGGCGTCGCACGAAAATCACCGACACTAACGATACCTGGAACGCCGCCCATCTGGAGCGCCCGGATGACAAGTCATTCACTGCTTGGCTGGTGGTTAATGACGCGGTGACTGCCCTGCCCTACGGCGGCGGTGAATTGCAGGAATGGCGCTCAGCCGATAAGGGCGAGACGTGGGCACGACAAGCGAGCATCAGCCCGTCTGACAACTACCTTTGCAATAACCCGCGACCCGTAATCGACCGCTTCGGTCAACCGCTGCCGCGCACGCTGCTGTTCTTCGGTTGGCCGGGACCTCACGGCATTTGCCAAGCGCCGGACGGCACGCTGGCCGAAGGCACCTTTACCGGCGAAGCGTTTTTGTGGCGCGAGGGGCAGTGGTTGTAGCCTTTACTCGAACTGCCGACGAAACTCGGCGAACTGCGCTTCCAGCTCGGCAACGCGGGCTTGCAGGGCCTCCAGCTCGGCGCGCAACTCGGAATCATCGGCCGTGGGTTGTGGCTTGGGAGCGGATACTGCTTCAACGGGCTCCTCACCTACCAGTGAAGGCTCGGCGGCTGGTGCCCAAGTGTGTTCGTAGCGGCCTTCTTTCTGGCCGGTTCGACGAGTCTGTAGACGCACCAGCGGGCCGTCTTCAAAGTTGATCAGCCGTTGCAGCGTTTCCTCGACGGCATCGATGGAGGCAAAGCCATACATGCGGTCGCTGCGGCTGCGCAGCTCACCCACGGTTTGCGGTCCACGCAGAAAGAGCAGCGCGAGCAGGGTCAGCTCGTCGGGCTGGAGGTTTAGCTTATCCGTGGCGTCGTGGCGGTATTTGGTTACCCGGGCACCGCTCTGGCGAACGTAGAACACCAGCCCGCGGTCCCGCAAGGCCTCCAGTGCCAGCGTCACCTCGTCTTCATCGTAGTCGACAATGGGATCGCGGCTGGTCTTCTGGTTGCACGCCAGGCGGAGGGCATTGAGCGAAAGTGGATACTGCTCCGGCGTGGTGCGCTCCTTTTCAATGAGGCAGCCGAGCACGCGGAGTTCTTCAGGGCTAAAATCGGGTTCCATCAGCCGATTCGATAGCCATCCACGCCCTGCCCGCAAGCGCGAAAAAAACGAAGCCCTCGCTGATTAGCAAGGGCCTCGAAAAAGGAGATATACGACGAAAGTCTTACTCGCTCGGCTTGGTTTTACGCAGACCGGTTACGCGGTCGCCTTCTTCCCAATGTCCACGGGACTTGAGGATGTCGACACGTTCAAAACGCTTGAGCACGCTGCGCTTACGGAGAGCAGCGGCGGCGCCTTTCTTAAAACTTGGATGCTGAGACATGATTCTCTGTGTGTTGGAATTTGAAAAAACGGCTGATATTTGCGCTTAGCGCCGAACTGGCAAGGAAAAAATGTGCATTATTACTCGAAAAGCCGCTATCAGGACACCTGTCGGTCGGCGGCACGGGGCTTGCCGGAATCCGAGATCAGCTCCTTAAGCGAAACGCGTCCAGGGTGATCATCGGCCATGTCGAGCAAGAGGTCCTGGTATTGCTGCACGATGGGGTCGGCGTCGATGAGAAGGCGCAGGGCCTCGTTATTACCCTTTAACTCAAGGCGGTCTTTAAACGCCGACAGCGTAACGGAATCCACCGGTCGGCCCGGCTGGTAACGCACTGTGTCGTGCTGGCTGTCGGGCTCGACTACGCTAAGCAGCCCCACTTCGATCAAATCAGAAATGGTGTGGTTGAGCGTATTGATCGGCACGCGAATGCGCTCACTAAGCTCGTCTACCGAGAGTGGCGGCTCGCAATTCTCGAAGCGGCGGGCAATGATCGTGTAAACGGCGATGGCGAGCAGCTCGCGCGTGCGACGGCTGTTGTTTTCCCAAGCACGCTGGTGCGTCAGGCGGTTGGCGTTCTGGATCGCATACGTAACTTGCCCCCCCAGCAGCAGAAACAGCCAAAAGATAAACAGCCCAAAGAGCAGCACCGGCAGGATGCCCACCGCGCCAAAGAGACTCTTTTGGCGAACCACAAAACCTATGTAGAGGAAGCCGACGGATTGGTTCAGGTAAAGCAGGCCCGCGACAACCAAAGCCCCCAGGATGGCGGGTTTCCAGTTTACCGTCGCATTGGGCATGAAGCGGATAAACAGCGTCAACAGCAGCACCGTGAGGATGAAAATGAAAACCGGCGTCAGCGCCAAAAAGGATTCCTGGAAGAGATTACCCAAGGGTAAACTGTCGAAGGTTGAGGCGATTTTTCCGTATAAGCCGAACGTCAAGGCCACGGCCACGACCGCGCCCAACGAGATAATCGCCCAGTAAAAGACAAACTGCTGAATCAACGACCTGCCCTGCTTCACGCCCCAGATCGAATTGAAGGTTTTCTCGATGGTTGAGAGCAACTGAATGCTGATAAAGATCAGCATCACCGAGCCTAATATCCCGATCGTGCTGGATCGCGAATTATCGACCAAGTAATCAATGACCGCCTCGATATCGTCCTCCGCCTCTTGTTTTTCGAGCGTCTCGCCCTCGGCAACCTCGCCCGGCTTGGCGTCGTCCTCGGGCACGGTGATCACATTTGTATCCCCAGCCTGATTCGCCGAAGGGACGACGAAATACACCGCCTCGGTGATTTTATCCGCAATCTTGTCGCGCCCGCCATCCGGCATGACGAATCCGGAGATCATGATGCCAATAGCGATCAGCGGTCCCAGCGCGATGAGTGTGTAGTAGCTGAGCGCTGCCGCCTGGCTCGGAATGCGGTTGTTCAGGATGCCATCCCAAGTCAGCGCAAACACGCGCAGAAAGGCAAAAAACTTGGCCTTGTTCGAGCTGTCTTCCAGGTGTCCCGTGTGCCAGATTTCATCACGCACCAAGCCAGGCAACGCGTTAACTTCATCCTGCGCGCGGCGCCACCATGGTTGTGATTTGGACTTATCGCTGTCCATAAAAATTGCGGCCGGGCCGCGACAAATACCCTAGCCTAACACCGTCATTATCGCAACCGTGCCCATGCCAAAGATGCCGATGATGGCGCAGGAAACCATGGTGTAGAGGTTTAGCGTGATCGTGCTCAGCCAGGCGGCAAAAGAGCCCAAGGCAACAGCGATCATCATCGTCGTATCGCCCCATGACCAAAATATATACGTGAAGTAGCCAAGCCCCAGCATCATGCGGAACCGGATTATCGGGAAGGCATCAGTGACCGACAGAATACAACACAGCGTCAAAAACAGGTCCGCAATGCCCACGATCAGTAACGGATGCTTCAGCAGGAGAGCGTAGTCGCCCTCTTCCTGAATCGCGGTAATCGCGCCCACATTTGGCCAGATATCGGTGATTGCAGCCAACAGCATGATGACCGCCAAAACGGGCAAACAAATCGCGGCAGCGCGCTCGGCCTCGCGGTGCTTTTTCTTCAGGTGGCGGGTCTCGTCGGTGTTGCCCTCGGCGGCGGCGAGCATTTCGTCCACTTTCATCGCGGGAAGCAGCTCGTCCTCGCGGTTCAAGGAGGTTTCATCCACTTCCTTGGGGCGCAGGCTGAGCGACTTAGCGGTGGGATTCACGGCTTCGCGAATCTCAGGGCACTCCATCAGGGGCAGCCAATCTTCGCGGTCCTCATCGTAGTAGAGAGTCTCTTCGCTGGCCTTGCCGGCTTCAATCAGATCAGCAATCCGCCCGGGATCATAAGGTCCCTTGGCTTCGTCCGAGCCTGGCTCCTGGATGTAATATTCGCCCATTCTTGCGTGCCGATTTTTCCTAAAACGTGTTACTGAGCAAGCCTAAAGGAATTTCGGCACGAGAGTTTTTTGAGGGTAAAAAGTCCGTAAATCCTTGTCAGCTAGTGCCTTTAACACGAGGCGCAACTGAGTGGGCAACGCCACTCTCTAGCACCGTTCACCGCCCCAATTGAGCTTTTGGCGCAGGATGCTGAAATACGAGTAACCGTGTGGCAGCAAGAGCGGCAGCTCGCGGCGGGAGATGTAAATCTTGAGCGGGAAGCACTCCTCGCCGTCGAAGCGCTGCGCCCCATCGAGGGTGACC
Source organism: Cerasicoccus sp. TK19100 (assembly GCF_027257155.1). Lineage (NCBI taxonomy): Bacteria > Pseudomonadati > Verrucomicrobiota > Opitutia > Puniceicoccales > Cerasicoccaceae > Cerasicoccus > Cerasicoccus fimbriatus. The sequence goes on along the minus strand of NZ_JAPWDU010000005.1, from coordinate 523,685 downwards.
TGGGCCTTGGCGTTTTCCATCACACCGACCGTCAGCGCGGTGTCGCGCGTCAGCACGAGGCTGCGGTTGGAGAGACTGTGCGGGCAAATGGGCGTCATGACCAACACCTCGGCACCGGGCATGATGATCGGGCCGCCCGCCGATAAATTATACGCCGTCGAACCCGTTGGCGTGCTGAAGATAAGGCCATCGCTGAAATATTCCGTAACGAGGGTATCTTCGCACCAGACTTGCAGGCCTATCAGGCGACGGCCATCGGCGCTTTTGATCACGGCGTCGTTCAAGGCCAGAGAATGCTGACCGTCGGCCGTCACACAGTGCAGGACAGAGCGCTTCTGGATGTCGAACTTACCATGCAAGACGTCCTGAAACGCCTCGCGAATGGTGTCCGGCGAATACGTGGCCAGAAAGCCCAGCTTGCCTTGGTTGACACCAAATACCGGCACACCGGAGCGCATAGACTCCGGTGCCGCCGATAAAATCGTGCCATCGCCGCCGAGCACGCAACAGGCGTCCGCCGCATCGAGGTAGCCCTCGGCGATCGGGTAATCACTGCTGCGAACCGAATCCACACCGTGCTCTTTGCACACGCCTTGCAGAAAGTCAGCCAGCTCACCAGCAAGCGGCTTCTGACTGTTTACAACGAATGCAATGCGCTTGAGCATGGGAGGTTAATTATGAATGCAGAATTATGAATGATGAAAGGGCAAACCTTTGCGAATGCTTTGTTTCATACTTCATAATTCATACTTCATAATTTGTCTTCTAGACCTTCAGCTTGCTGAGCTGCTTGATGGCGCGGGCGCGCAGGCGCAGACCCTGCAAGCGGATGAAGCCACTGGCGTCGTCCGGATTGTAGTCGCTGGCCACGCCTTCCATCGAAGCGATGTGCTCGTCGTAAAGGGACAGCTCGCTCTTACGGCCTACGGTAGTAATGCTGCCCTTGTAAAGCTTGAGGCGAGCCACGCCGGAGACGTGCTTCTGGCTGTCGTCAAAGAAGGCCTGCAGCGCTTCACGCTCGGGCGCATACCAGAAGCCGTTGTAAACGAGCTCGGCATACTTCGGCACGAGGCTATCGCGCAGGTGCATGAGGTCGCGGTCCATGGTGATGGTCTCCACCTGGCGGTGGCCGTGCATCAGGATCGTGCCACCCGGGGTCTCATAGACGCCACGGCTCTTCATGCCGACAAAACGGTTTTCCACAATATCCACGCGGCCGATGCCGTGCTTGCCCGCGAGCTTGTTCAGCTTCTTGAGGACGCCGGCCGGGGTTAGCTCCTCGCCGTTGACCGCGATGCAGTCGCCGCGCTCGTAGGTGAGCTCGACATACTCAGGTTCATCGGGAGCATCTTCCGGGTCGACGGTCAGTTTGTACATCGACTTGTTGTCCGGCGTGGTCGGGTCGAACCAGGTGTCTTCCAGAATGCCGGCTTCGTAGGAAATGTGCAGGAGGTTGCGGTCCATCGAATACGGCTTCGATGCGCTGGCCTCAACGTTGACATTGTTTTCGCGGCACCACTCGATCATCTCCTTGCGACCCGGGAAAGCCTTGCGGAACACGTCCATGCGCCAAGGGGAAATGATCTTCAGCTCGGGGGCGAGCGCAGCAAAGGTCAGCTCGAAGCGGACCTGGTCATTGCCCTTACCCGTCGCGCCGTGGGCAACGGCGTCGCAACCCTCTTTTTGCGCGATTTCGATCTGCGCCTTGGCGATAAGCGGGCGGGCAATCGAGGTGCCGAGGTAATACTGGCTCTCGTAAATGGCGTTGGCGCGCATCATCGGGTAGATGAAGTCGCTCGCGAACTCGTCCACCAAGTCCAGCGTGTAGTGCGCGGAAGCGCCGGTAGCCTTGGCCTTTTCCTCCAAGCCGTCGAGCTCCTCTTCCTGGCCGACGTCGGCGGCGTAGGTGACGATTTCTGCGTCGTAATGATTCTTGAGCCAGCGAACAAGCACTGACGTGTCGAGACCTCCTGAATATGCGAGAGCGATTTTCATAGCTTTGAAGCTCGCGACTTAAACGTGAGATGCCCTCCCCGCCAAGAATAAACGGCAGGCGTCCCAAAGCTTGCCCATTGAGCGGGCTTCCTCTCCACCCGTCGATCGAGGCTAGAGGCTAATCTTCAACCGGGCGAACAGCGAATCAAGATCCGAAGCGTTAAACTTCGTGCGCACACGCACCTTTTCCGTGCCGTCGCCGTTATTTATAACTTCCACGATTTCGACAAAGGGCTCGCCGCTGAGCCATGCGTCCAATCCGGAAGAGATTTCCACCGAGTAGCCAACCCCTTGACTGGATTGCGGGCGCTGGAACGTAATTTCCAAACGGCCCTCGGCGTCTTCCCTCACACTTACACCCGCGCCATCGGGATGATTCGGGTCGAGCCCCAGGGCAAACTCAACAATGTTTGGTACGCCGTCGCCATCCGGGTCGGCCAACAGCCCTGACTCAGCTGGCGCCCCCGGGAACTCCGCATTACGCCAAGCGGTGATGGCGTCTTCGCCAAAGCTAAAGTTGTCCGACCGCACTTCCCCCTCGAAGAAAACCGGCGTCGGCAAACCATAGGGTTTGGTCAGCGTGGCGAACACATGGCTCACATCGCTAACCTCATAACTGAAGCCGCCGCTGAAGCCAGTTGTCCCCAGATAATCGCCGATAACCAGATAATGGTAGGTACGGCCATCGAGCAGGGACTGCGGCTCGAAGCCCAGTGTGAAGACGTTTGCCATTTCCGGATCAACCGTCGCCAGCGCGCTAATCACCGGCTCGTCGGCACCCGCAATGCCATCCATATTGTAATCGCGCACCAGGCGCAAGTTTGTCAATTGGGTCACGAGGTCCAAACCACCCGTCACGGTAAACGCAATGCCGTAGAGCGAGGAGTCGGCGTTGACCGGGCGAAACTCCAGCGCCATCAGCAACGCGTTTTGCGCGTCGGAATTCAGGGCAATCGAAACGGGATCATTGCCCGATTCGCTGCTCACGAATAGGCCCAACTTGGGGCCATCAAGCGGCGGTGGCGGATTAAAGCGAAAGGAACCCCCAAACTCCGAGGTGTCGCCCGTGGCATCGGAGGTCACCGTGGCGTTGAGGTTGAGATAGGGTGGCGGAAACACAGCCGGGGTAATCGTGAAGCCGCCATCGACGCGGACCACGCCCTCCCCGATCAGCACTTCGCCCTCGTCCGTGTTGGCGTCGGAGAACAATTGCACAACGCTCCCGGCTGGCGCTTCAGTGGTGTTGGTAACCGTGCCATGGAAGGCGCCCGCGCTGTAAGTTATCTCATTAGGCGGGCTGATTTGATTATTGCCGCTGCCAATCAAATCGATGCCGTCTAGCGTGTTGTGCGTGATGCTGTTGTTGAGGATCGACACGCCGACGGTGTCATCCACCTGCACGCCATGAATACCATTGTGCCAAATGTAATTGCCCGTGCTTTTCGTCACCCGCGTGCCGCCCAGTAGAAAAGTCACTTCGCCGCCGACGGTGCTATTGTCCGCGCCGCCAGCAATGCGGATGCCGTTCAAGCCGTTGCCCATCGCTTTGCTGCGAGAGCGGTCCGTGCCGATGATGTTGCTGGCAATGTGAGTATCGCCCGAGCCAGAACCGATCACCAGAATGCCGTTACCAGTGTTATGGGAAATTAGATTGCCGAGCGACGGATCGCGCCCACCGATGGTGTTGCCATTAGAGTCCTTGATCAGGACGCCGTGGCCATCGTTACCTCGGTTTTGCGTCGGGTCGTCGTTCGTGCCGATTAAGTTATTCGCAATGGCGTTATCTCCGCCATCAACCACGATAATGCCGCCCTCTTCTTCACCGCCCTGGCCATTACCGTATAAGAAATTGCTCTGGCTCGCATCACGCCCACCGATCTCCGAGGAGATCTCATTGCGCATGATGATGCCAGCCACGAGGTTATCGTCGATCTGGTTGCCGTGGATGTAATTCTGCTCGCCGTTGACCAGATAAATACCGACCTGATTCTCGCTGATGCGGTTCGAGGTCAACGCGGCCTCGCCAAAGAAAAAGCCTTCGGAATTTTCGATCAGCACGCCGATGCCCTGCGGGGTCTGCGTGAGTGGTGCGGGAGCCGGGGCGCCGGAGATTTCGCTGCCGCTAGCAATGATGTCATTATTGAAGAAATAAGTCCGCCGCTCGTCGGGATTGCCGTCAGCGAATACGACGCCCTTAACCGCAATGCCGGCCTCCGTGTTGTGCATGATCTTGTTGCCCGAGCCGAAATTCTCGTTGCCGAAACGATTGCCCGCGGTCGCCCCCGTGATGAGCACGCCGTATTTATTCGGCTGCGGCGATTGCGGGGCCGTGAAGCCAAGGAACTCAGTCTGCCCGGCGCCAATGTGATTATTGACGAATTCGTTGGGCGGGTCGGCGTGGTCAAACGAAGAGCCCGAGGTGACTTGCCGCCCTTCGATGTAGATGCCCGCCTCGGTGCAATTGCCGATGTAATTCGTCATCTGGTAATGCTCCGGAATGAAGTCGAATTCGTTCTCCGGAAACGGCAGCGCATTGCGCTCGGTGTAGGTGTGCTCCCCGTTGAAGCCAATCAGATTCCCCGTCGGATTGTTGCGCAAATGGATGCCGTATTTCAGCGCACTGAAGCTGTAAAACGGATCAAGCCCGCCGCCATGCACGGTGCCGATATGGCAGCCGACGACCACGTTACTGTGCGCGTCGTCGATGAGGATCCCGGCACCGTTGGGCGCGCTGCCGAGGTGAAGATCGCGCAGCGGCAGGTGGTTGCCGATGATGTTATCCGAAGCGTCATTCATGATCGCGATAGCGTGGCCGCCGTTGATCAAATTCAAAATATTGCCGTTCGAGTCGGTGATAAATTCGTCACCCGTGCTCAGGTGGTTGACCACGTTTCGGCTGGTGCCCTCCCCGCTAATCATCACGCCGCTGCCTTCGTTATTGATGATCAAGCTGCGCTCACCAAAGCCCCACCTGATGGAAGTTTCCTCGCCGATTAAGTTGTTGTTCGCGCCCTCCAGCAGGTGAATGCCGTGCCCGGTATTTTTCAGGCTTTCAACCGCGCCAAACGGGCTCACCGTGTAAACGCCGTCCACGCGGTTGTCTTTACAATTGGCACCTTCGAGGCGGAAGCCGTCACCGTCGTTGCCCGCCGCGGTAATGAACTTCACCAAGTTATTTTCGACATTGAGCAAATGCACGCCGTGGCCGCCGCAATTGGTAATTAAGCCAAAGACCGGCAGCACGTCATCGTTTTCGCCGATCACATTAAATTCCGTCCCCTCGCCTTGCAGCAGGACGCCCCCCATCGCCATGTTGTCGATCTCGCCGGGCAACAGCTGGTTCAACGAGCCTCCTTCAATTAAGATGCCGTAGCCACCGCCGTTCTTAAAACCAACGCCTTCGATCCGGTTCTTGGACGGGAAGAAATCTTCGCCGCTGGAGGAAATGGCCTTCAGGTAAAGGCCGTTGCCAGTGAAGTTCTGAAGCGTGAAATCCTTGAGGAACACATTCGAAACACCGTTTAGCAGCAAGGCGTCGCGCGAGGCCCCCTGCAGGTCGAGCGTCAGCCCGCGCAAGTCCCAGCTGTCGCCGCCAGTCGGGGTCGGCAGATCGTCACCAATGTTGACCACCACGCTGCTCGCCTCGGAAAAAGAAATCGTCGGGTGCATGCCGATATGGTTGCGGAAGGCCGGCCCGACGCCGCCCTCACTGACGAAGTCAGACTCGTATTTGCCGCCCTCCACGCCGTCAGGACGCTGCTGCACGCCGCGGCCCTCGTAAATAATGCGGAAGGCTTCGAGGACCGTGATGTCGCCATCGCCAATGTTATCCGTGGCGTCCAGTTTGGTAATGGCTACCGAGGCCCCCTCCTGCGCGCCCTGTTGATTGGGCAATACGTTGGACACCGCGAAATTCAGCGCGTTCGAAGTCTGGTCCCCCACCCGAATCGCGATGGTATGCGGGCCGTTATCGAGGCCCTCTGGTACGCGCATTAATATGCGTTCGTCGGACGTAATTTGGATCAGTCCGGACAGCTCGGTGGCGGGAGAGCCGTCGAGGATCACCACGAACGGCTGGCCCTTTTCCCCGCGCAAGCTCTCGCCCGTCAACGTGACCAGCTGATTCGCCTGTACTGTGGTCGGCTCCATGCTTTCGAGCACCGGCGGCCCGAGGATGTCGATGTAGCGAAACAGGGCGGGATTGCCCGTCGTCGAGGTCCGGCGACCGTCACCCCGCTCAATGGTCAGCGCCACGCGATCACTCGCGGCCAGCGTCGCCAGCGTGGCGTCATCGATATCGGCGGGCAGGTCGGCGTTGATAAAGTTTTCGCGAATCGCGGTAACCTCCAACGGCACGTCGACTTCCAGCTCGATCTCGGTTTCGGCGGTGACGGTGGTATTCTTGACGATGCTCAGGAAGACCTTCGTTTCCTCGCCTTCGCTGGTGAAGTTGAACCCGCCAATCGCGAGCGGATCGCCCTCGCGCGCCTCCTGTGGAAAGAAGTTGCGAATACGCGGCGCAAAGGGGCTGCCCACGACCAGTATCCCGCGCTCGACCGCCAGCGTCTGCAGCCCGATGACGCCGTTTAAGCGTTCAAGCGCCTGGAGGCCGGAAGAAAGTTTACCAAGGACATCGAGCCCGCTGGCGGCAGACTTCGCAGCAATTGTTAAGGACTCTTTAATACCGGTTTCCAACACGGCCGAGATAAGCCCCTCGACGCTTCCTTCAATCGCCTTGCGAATGAGGCCGAGCAAGGCCGCGCGGTTAAATGTTCCCGAAAAGGCTAACGCAGAGAGTTCTTTGGACACATCGGCAAAGAGAGAACTCATCACCTTTTCAACCGCTTTACTGCTGGTGAATTCATCAAAGGGAATAATGATGCTAATCCCATCAATGACGATATTAGTAAAATTGACAAACGAGGCCTGGAGCCACGGCGCATTGCCTTGGATGTTATCGATCAGGGCTCCCTGACGTTCATCGGGCAGGCCATAATACAAGTTTCCGGTATAGGCATGAATGGCGTAAACCGCGCTCTTATCGGCCGGAATCATGAAGACTTCAGTGGATGGACCGGCTGAAAAAATGCCGGTCAGCAAATCAACGCCCTTCATTGTGTAAGTGGCGATCATCTCCAGCGCATCCAGCTTAGCCGTCGCCAAATCCGCGGTCTTGTAGCCGGAGTATTCCGCCGTGTCGTTGACATAAAAGTAGCTGTCCGAGCTCGGCGTCATCGCCGCGATTTCGGAGCGCCCGCCGGGAATCGAAGCGGGGTTAATCTCACGAATTTCCAGAACATAGTCGGCCTGTAGCACCAGAAATGCTTTTATGGTTTTGTCGAAAGACACCTTGTAATCAGTGATTACAAGTTCGTCTTCGGGCGCGGTCGGATCTTCATAAATCGGCGTGATGTCGATGCGCAGATTATCCGGATCCGTCAGCCCGGTCGCTTCCAGTTCTCGAAAGTAAAATGGCGAGTCCTTGCTGTCTTGAAACCTCGCCTTCGCAGTCTTGCTCACCGCGCTATTAAGCTCCGCCGCCTGCAGCGCCTCAATGGCATCGGCGACCGCCGGAAGCGCGGCATCCAGTGCATTGCCGAGCAGTTCATCATAGCGCGGATCGTCGAGATACTGCACGCCAGCCAAGGTGCGGTTCTGAATGTAGTCGGCAAGGGCTGCGGTTTCACTCAGGCCTGCAATTGCGCTGAGCGCCGTTTCGAGGTAGGGTTCCGGCATGCTCGTCAGCATCGGATTGATGAAGATCATGGCGACAGCGGTCGACTCCGCATCAAGCCTGACACTGGTATCGCCTCCCAGCGCAACTGCCGCCAGCGCGGGGTCCTCCACCGTCAAGGTCGCCCAAACGAAGGTCATCCCGTCCTGTCGAATCGGCGTCGCAAAGGTGCCATCCGCCGCGATAGGCCGCATCTCGCTGCCCAGCGAATAGACTTTGTAGCCCGCCGGATTAAACCCGGACGGAAAATCCACCACGCCCGCCACGGTCCGATCAATACGAAAAGCGATGGGGAAAAACGCGACTCGCTCGCCGTCTCCCAATATTTCAATGGTGCCCGAGCTTGCCCCTGGCTGCACGGTGAAAGTCAAGTTGTCGCCCGCGATGCCAACGGCCCCCTGGTCCACCCCATTGAGCGTGATCGTGTAAATAACGCCGCTATCCAGGCCCTCGGTGACAATGGTCACCTCGGTCCCGATTGGACCATATGCCGGCGAGACAGAGTCGAGGCTAAGCGCATTTGCCCGCGAACTTGAGCCCAAAATACAAACAGCAAGCAGCAGGTAGAACGAGGCGAAGTGCAGATACTTCATGGCGAGATTTCCTCCGTTGAGCAGTAGTAGTAAAGAGAGTTACCCACACATAATGCCAGACTAGCTCTAGCGCGGCAAGCCAGTATATCGTAGCATTCCGGAGTCATTACCCCTACGAGCCGCTCTACCGCTCGATTATTCCCCGGCTGGGTGCGAAACTACCCCTTGTCAGCAGCTTTGGGCAGCGTCTTGGCTTTTCCCTTTTTCCCCTTGGCCTTATCCAGCTCCAGATATTCAGCCTGCACGACATCCTGGCCAAACTTGCGCTCCAGACGGCGCATGATGAAGTGCCCCAGCGCCATATCCTGATAAAATCCAGTGAAATACGTGTTCACAATCGCGCCGCCTACCGCGCCAATGGCAGGCACCATCACGGCGGCCGCCTTTTCCGTAACCGTTATGCTGAAGCGCTCCGCGACCTTGGCCACAAAACGGGTCAGCGGTGGCGACGCCGCGTCGAGCACGCCTTTTTGCGCTGCATACTGCGCGGCTTCAGTCACCCGCTGGGCGAGCAACGCGCGGATCGCAATATAACTCGCGTCGGAGCCTTCCTGTTTGGTTTTATTGCCCAGCGCAAAGACCTCAATGCACGCCAGTCGCGCCTCGGGTTGTTTTAAATCCTCGCCCTGACTGCGAGCCACGTCCGCAATCGAGCGCAACATAATCGTCGTGGAAATCGGCAGTTCGACCGGCAGTGATGCCCAACCGAACGCGCCCCCCACCCCGCCAGTCGTCGCGGTCGCGAGCTTGTGGATGGTATTCCTGGCGGCGGCGATGCGGTCTTTCTCCAGAGTTTTGAGTGCCACTTCGAGCGCTGCGCGCAGGGCCTTATCCGTCGCGCCAATGATGACGCCGTGAGCCTTGTCGGGCAACAGCTCAAGGCCTTTCTCGATCGGCGCGCCGAGCATGTTCACCACCTGATTCGCAAAACTGCTGCGCTCCAGAATGCGATGCGCCATCTGCAAATCAGCGTGATCCTGCTCGCTCCACACGGGAGCGTCCATCGGTAGTGGCGGCGGCTTGCTCATGAAGGCAAAGACAATAACACGCTCGTTAATGTTCCGGCAACGTGATTTGCGCGGATAATTTTAATCCGCCTTCTCGCCGCTGGCCATAACTGTCTCAAAGCCCGGATCGCCCTCCTCACGGGAGACGACGTTGACCTTCACCCCGCCAAATCCGGCATCCTTTAGCCAGTGGTAAAGCGTATTCTCCGGGAAGCCCAGCCAGCGGTCCGCATAGAGCTCACGGGCTTTTTCAAACTGGTGCTCCTTCAGGTCGAGGATCACGAGCTTTCCGCCGGGCTTCAAGATACGGTGGGCTTCGGCAATCGCCTTCGCCGGCTTCTCCGCGTGGTGCAGCGCCTGGCTCAACAGCGCCAGCTCGATGCTCTCGTTTTCCAGCGGAACGTTCTCGATGTCGCCCAGCTTGTAGTAAAGATTGTCGATGTTGTTCTTCGCGGCCAACTCCGTCCCGACCTCCACCATGCGCGGCGAATTATCGATGCAGTAGACCGTCTTGGCCCGCTGGGCAAGTAGCTGAGACAACACCCCTTCGCCCGCCCCGAGGTCCGCGATGTTGATGTGCGGCGTCAGGTGCAGCAGGAAGTGGCCAATCGCTTCCCACGAACGCCCCGGACAATAGTTACGCCCGAGACGACCGGCGACTTGGTTAAAGTATTCCTCCGAAGCGCGGCGGCGCCGATCCAGCACACGCTCGAGGTTTTTCTCGTCTTCGGCAAATTCCGGTTCCTCTTGCGCCGCCTCATAACAGGCGTCCACCAGGCGCATCGTCGTTTCGCCGATTGCTTCGCTGAGTGAGTAAAACGTCTTCTTGCCCTCTTTGCGGTCGGTCAGCAGCCCGCCCTGCCGCAGCAGAGCCAGGTGCGACGAAATCCGCGACTGCCCCATGTCGAGCAACTCCTGCAGCTCGGCCACCGACAGCTCCTCCTGGCGCAGCAGTTGTATCAACCGCAGGCGCGTCGGATCGGCAAGTAGCTTAAGGGTGTCCCAAGAAGGCATAGTCAATTATCAAGATTCAGTTTCCAGTTATCAATTTTCAATGGATTAGCAACTGATAATGGAAAACTGAAAATCGATAATTGATAACTACCAACGGCTTACAGCTTGCGGCCGGACTCGACCCAGCGTTCGAGGCCTTCGATGGTCCACTGGACGGAGTTGCCGTCGATCTCGGTGGTGACCGTCGTGCCCACGCCCTTGCCCAGCAGGGCTTGGCCCAGCGGAGTCTTGTAGGAGAGGATATTCTGCTCCGGCATGGAGTCGAACGCGCCGAGGATGGCGTATTCTTCCGAGGCCCCTTCGCTGTTGCTCAGCTTGACAATCGAGCCAACGCCCACGGTGTCCGTGCCAGCGTCGGTGAAGTCCGTGACACGTGCGCGGCCGAGGTCGCGCTCGAGGTTGGCCTTGCGGGCCATGAGCGTGTCCTGGTCCTGGCGGGCCATCTTGTATTCGGAGTTTTCCTTCAAGTCGCCGTGTTCGCGGGCAACCGCGATGGCTTCCTTGTTCTCCGGAATCTTCTTCTCGATGAGGTCGCGCAGTTCGGCGTTGAGCGCATCGTAGCTCTTTTGCGAAACGATGAGGTCTTCCACCTTCTCGGGCTGCGAGCCGGAAATAAGCGTCTGAATGCTCGGGAAGGACTTGATGAAGCGCGCCAGCAGCGACTTCTTGGTCAAGTCTTCGAAGCCCTGGTTGAGCAGGAGGCCTTGCGCCAAGTCGCGTGCTTCTTCTTCGCTGGCGTCGGCAAGCATATCGGTGATCAGCTCCTTGTCGTCGGACAGAATGTCACCCAGCGGGATGCGGCGGGTGCCGGTGTTTTGCAGCGCTTCGAGGTCGATCGCGTAAAGGACGTTGTTCAAGAAACGCGGGCCGATGAGGCCGTCCACGAGCTTGCGGAACTTGCGGCTGTTGCGGTTCTTAATGATCCACAACAGGACGGGGCCGCGCAGATTCTGCTCGCGGAGCCAGCGCTTGAAGTGGTCGGCGACGAGCTGCTCGCATTCGCGGTCCACAAGGAACGAAATGCTTTCGCTGGTCATCTTACCCTCGGAGTTACGCAGGATGTCGATGGCGACGGTCTGCCAGTTGTCCGGGTAAGTGCGGGAAATCAGGTCGAGGAAGCGCTTCTGGTAGCCGGTGGGGATTTCCGAAGCGAGCTCGTTAAGGTCGTCGGTTTCCATGATGAGCGACTTCGAGGTCGGCTCGATGGTTTCCGGGTCGGCGGCGAGGTGGCGGGCCAGGTCATTGCGGACCCAGACGCCGTGCAGACGCTCAGCTTGGCTGAGGCCGTGGGCCTTTTTAACGGCTTCCGTGAGGTGCTCGAAAATGTTCGGCAGATCGGACTCGACCTCGTTGACGTTCTCCGAGATCTGGTAAAGTTTTTCGGCGAGGAGGATCTTCTTCTTAGGCTGCTTGAGCACGTAGAAGTCTTCCAGAATTTCCTGCTCGGGCTTGAGCGGCTCGTCGCGCAAAATATACGGGTCGATCTTGCGGGACGGCGTTTGCACGCGCGGGTCCTTAACGAGGACTTTCTTGGTCTGCGTCCACCACTTCTTGAACTTGGTGGGGCCCAGCAGACGGGACAGCAGCAGCTCGAGCTCGGTCGGGCTGGCTTCCTGGTCAGGCAGGCGGGAAAGGATTTCAACAATCAGATCGCCCGGACGCTTCTTAATCATCTCCTCAATGACGTCGGGCTCGGTGCGGCGGCGCACGAGGATGTTCTCCGGCTCAAGGATTTCCAGCTTATCGACACAGAATGCCGGGGCCATCAGGTGGCCTTCCTTACCGTCTTCGAAGTCGATAATCAGCTTAGCTTCGGCTTCATCATAGCCTTTGATAATGCCAAAGCCGAAGGAGCGATGCATGCAGTACGCGCCGGCTTGCATTGCTTCCAGCTTGTCACGTGAGCCAGCCAACTTGGGCTGCTTTTGAATGAGCAAATCGATTGCTTCTTGGTTCATGGGTTTATTAAGTGATCTGAAATGAGGCCCACTTCCAACTCTTCAAACCTCCCAGATAACTCCGGTCAGTCGAAAAAGAAACACGGCGCGTCCGCGGATGGCTGGGCCTTGGCGGTCGCGCTGTGCGAGAAGTTTGCCTCGCGCCCCAACCAGAAGGCTGATGCGCTGTTGAATGGTTTGTCCGCTTCTATTCCGTCTGAGGAAAGGCGCCGTTGTCAACGCTTGTTTTACGGCGCGATGCGACATAATCGCTTGATTAGCTACCTCTTGGACACCTTGATCGAGCGCCCGCCCCGCCCCCAACTGCGTGCCATGCTAGCCATTGCCCTCGCCGAGTGGCTGGAAAATATCGCCGCCGGGGCCCACATCCCCAAGGCCAAGAAGTCGAAAAAAGACGACGACGGCCAACCCTCGGCCATCTTTTTCCCCGGCCTCGAAGCCGACGAATCCCTCCCCAAGATTGCCGACTTCACCGTGGAGCGCGTCAAAAAAGCCCTTACCCCCGGCGAGGCAAAGTTCACCAACGCCATCCTCCGCCGCTGCCGTGGGCTAATGGAGGAAGTTGCCGAAAGCGGCTCACTCGGCCTGCGCACCAGCCACCCGGACTGGCTCGTACGCCGCTGGATCGCCGAACGTGGCTCCGATTGGACTGAGAAGGCCCTGCTTTATAATCAGGGTGCGGCCGAGCCGCTGCTACGCTGGCGCGCGGCCGGGACGCCTCCGCCCGCTGGCTGGCTACCGTTGCAGATCGACTCCCTCACTGAGGCCATCGAGTCGGACAATCCGCTAAAGTCCACCACCGCCCTACCCTGGTTTTACCAATTGGGCCCCGACGCCAAATGGACCGATGCGCTGGAACATCTCAATTCCGGCCAGGCCTACGCGCAGGACCCCGCCACCTGGCTCGCGCCCGCGCTGGCCGATGTCCAACCCGGCGAAGCCGTCTTCGACCTGTGCGCCGCACCCGGCGGCAAGGCCAGCTACCTGATCGAGGCCCTCGGCGACGTCCCTACCGGCACCCTCGTGATGCTCGACGCACCCGGCCCCCGCATCGACCAGCTTGACGAAAACCTGCGCAAATGGGCCAACGACGACGACGGCCCCGAACTGCACCTGGTCGCGCTGGACTTGCTCGAAGCGCAGCCCGACGAATTTGGTGCCTACCACGCTGTGCTTCTCGACGCCCCGTGCTCGAACACCGGCGTCATCCGCCGACGCCCCGACGTTAAATCCCGCCTGCTGCCCAAGGACCTCACCAACTGCGCCGAGCTCCAACTAAAGCTCCTCACCAAGGCCGCCGAATTCGTCGCCGACGGTGGCCGCCTGATCTACAGCACCTGCTCCCTCGAACCCGAGGAAAACAGCGGCGTCGTGGAGGCCTTCCTCGAAGCCAATCCGGAGTGGACCGTCACGGCCACCGCCGAATCCACCCCACCCGCCACCGGCTTCGACGGTGCCACGGTGTTCAGGCTGGAGCGGGAGTGATTGGCTAACTAGTGACCTTTAGGTAAGTTTCGCGATCGACTATCTCCAAGTTCGATTCGTCATCACTTCCACCTAGATATAACGGAATCTTGTAGCCTAAACATTCCGATAATTCCAAATCTCGCTCAGCAATATTCCGCCATGCTTTGAAATATGAAAGCGCCAGAGTATTCTCTGGATCATCTACCAATTCCTGATTGTGAAAATTCACAACAGATAGGGGAACCTCGTACACGACTCTTTCATCTGATTCCACCATAAGAACCAAAGGCAAACCATCTTCCATGCGATCAGCATCTATCGCAAAATAGCGCCCCAGCCAATCACAACCAAAAGCTGTAGCGCGGTCACGAGACTTTGGGATGATTTCCCAAAGAATCGAAGTTTCCTTCAGAACGCCTTCTTCGTCGAAAACTTGATAGAGCCCATAGTTATAAGATTTACCGCCTAAGAGAGCGATGCATTCCATAAAATGCTGATCCACCGCCGGTAATTTGGTGATATCCTGCTTAATAAAGGCTTTGCTTTTAAAGACTGAGTAATGTTGGTTAAATGATTCGAACATATATGACTCTGCTAAAATAAATAGCATTATTTCCACTCACAGAGAAGCAGATAAGCAATATTATAAATGTGATAGTCTGGCTATTCAGTTTCGACCTCCCTGCTCTCCGCGTCCTCCGCGGTTAAAGAAAAACGCTGCCTCTCAGCCTTCGTGCTCTTCGTGTCCTTCGTGTCCTTCGTGGTTAAATAAATTGCGCATCATGGTTTACTACACTTACAGTATGCCAACTAACCATGCCCCATCCTCAGCCAGTCCTTTTCCTCAACGGCACTTCCAGCGCCGGAAAGACGACGATGGCCAAGGAGTTTCAGCGGCAATGGGGCGAGCCCACGCTTTATGCTTCGATTGATAGCTTCATTTTCATGTTTCCGCAACATGTGTTGGACGACGACGAAGTCCGCAAGCAAGTGCTCTGGCCGCTGATCGGTGCGTTCAACAAATCATTGCCCAATATTGTCGAATGTGGCTTCCCGGTCATCATCGATTATGTGATGGAAAGCCACGTGTGGCTGGAGCAATGCCTCGATTCACTCGCGGGCTTCGACGTGTATTTCGTCGGAGTGGAATGCCCGCTCGAAGAACTGGAACGAAGGGAAAAACAGCGCGGCGACCGGCAAGTCGGCTTTGCCCGCTGGCAATACGACCGCGTGCATCAATATGGTGACTACGATCTTGTCATCGACACCGGCACCCTCACCCCCGATGCCTGCGCATCCAAGCTCTGTAATCTCCTAAAGTCTGGCATTAAGCCTAAAGCATTTGAGCGCCTGAGGCAGGAGCAGACGAAGGCTAAGCCAGACAATACTACCTCGCATCGCAAATAACCTGCATGCTAGTGGCCGAAATAAACCCCATAAGGCTTTTCAAAAACAACGGCACTTGTGTTGCTCCAACAACAGTGGCTATGTCGGCGCAACAACACTACTGTTGTTGGACAAACAACACTAGCGGCTTTTCCAAAACAAAGCATAGGGCTTTTTAAAAAAGCAGCAGTAGGCTTTTTCAAAACAACAGTATAGGCTTTCTTATTTTGGCTCAGTTGCTTCGGTTGGCCGAATATGAGTTTTCGCAACCGTTTCATCGGGCTGTAGGGCTCGTGCTCGCGCGATGCCGCAATAGGTGGCGCGAGCGAATGCGGCGTCGCGCAAGCGCGAGCCCTACATGACTCAGCTGCCTCGGTAAGCGTGCTGACAACTTTGATGACCGAAAGTTATCAAGTCTACTTCAGCGCGACATGCGACGCGATGCGCCCATTTAAAATCAAGCGATGCGGCTACTTGGGTAGCGGCACCATGCGCTGGGCGTCGACGTCCCAGACGGCCAGTTTCAGGCAACGCAAGATTTCGACTGGGTGCAGGCTGGAGCTCTTGGGCTGCTGCAGCTCGGGCATAGCGTTCATCGCCTCAGGCAGCCGGTAGAACGGAATCTTGGCGTTGAGGTGATGAATGTGATGGTAGCCGATATTGCCCGTGAACCAATGCATGATCCGGGGCAAACGGAGAAAGCTGGATGAATCCAGCGCTGCGCCCTCATAGGTCCAGCCCTTGCGATCACGGAAGAGAACATCGGGGAAATTGTGCTGCACGTAAAACAGGTAAGTGCCCAGGGCCATCGCGATCGAATACGGGATCAGCATCGTGAGTAACACTGCGCTAAATCCGCCGAAAAGAAACAGTGTTCCCATCAGGGCAATGTGGAGGAGTATCGCCAAAAGTCCGTCCAAATGCTTCTTCGGGTCTTCTAAAAAAGGTAGCACCGACATCCCCATGAGAAACACGGTAAGATAACCGCATAGCATCGTAATCGGGTGGCGCATGAAGCGGTATTCGAAGCGCGTCTTGAAGTTAGCGCGATCGTAGTGGTCACGCGTCATGATGGGGAACGAGCCGATGCGGGCGCTCTTGAGCTTCGAATTGTTGTTGTGATGGTAGTTGTGTGAGCTCTTCCAGATGCTGCTGGGCGTCAGTGCAAGAATACCCACCAGGCGCATTAAAAAATCCGCCACACGTGAGCGGTCTAAAATAGCGTGGTGCTGGTGATCATGAAAAATAACAAACATGCGCACCATCAGCAAACCGCACAAGACACTGCAAATCAGCCGCGCCGGCCAAGCCCAGGGCGCTATCGTTCCGTAGACGCACACCCCAAAATAGGCAAGCGTCGACAGAAACACCCACCAGCTCTTAGCGCGGTTTTCATGGGCAAACTCCTTACTGGCCAGAATCAGCGCTTTGCCTTTAAGTGGGACCGGCTTGCCATCGCACCCGGAATCCACCGGATGCGACACACAAGCTTGTGGCTGGTCGGGTTTAGTAGCGATCACGACCGCGTGATCCCCCACCACCGCCACCACTGCGACGGAATTTATCACCACCGCCTTGGCGAGGGCCTTGTTCACGCTCGCGCGCCTGATTCACATTGATCTGGCGACCGCCGAGCTCCTGGCCGTCCATGGCTTTAATTGCCGCTTGGGCTTCCTTAAAATCATCCATGGTCACAAACGCAATGCCACGTGAGCGGCCGGTTTCACGGTCCAGCAAGAGCTTGACGCGGTTGACAGTTCCATGAGCGGCGAAGGCTTCTTCAATACCACTCTCTTCAATATCGTAGGGCAGATTCCCGACAAATATATCCATTACTTTACTTTCTGCGGCATTGGGTGTGTGTTCGGCAATGCCGGGCACAATGACGCAAAGCCCAGAATTGCAGGCCTACAGATATCATTACCCTTGGGCGAAAAAAATACGCTCAACAAAGAGTTCCACCAGCGGTAAAACTCGAGCGCGTAAATTGAGTTCAGAAAATATATGAGAAGTGCGATTATCGACGAGGGAAGATGAACCCTGGCAATACTCTCATCGATTCTAGGCCAGACAGGGCTTGGTTACCGCACAAATATTTCTGACCGGCATCCTGCAGTGAAAAACTGCTAATGAGGCCGCAATCTGGCAGAATACGCACGACAAGCAAGCACAATAAATACCTGTCTGAAATCTATTTCCGGATGCTCGCCAAGCATCTATCGAGTGCGGTCTCATCAGCAGCGCCGGAACCGCTCCATAAAAAAGCGCGGGCACCACACTGGGTGCCCGCGCCAGTCTCTCACGAGATTGACACGCTTAATTTTGCAGGGTGATGCTGTCGATGCGCAGCGAACCGGTGTCGGCCGCGGTGACGTATTTGCGCCAGATGCGCAGCACGTCCGAGCCATCGCCGTCGAGTGTGATGTCCGCCGGGAGTGTGATCTCCTGGAAGGTGTTCCAGCTACCCGTCACGGGGAAATCGACATCGGTCGCCACGGTGTTCACTTCGAGCGCTTTGGTGACCGTCGCGCTGCCGCCGTTGGCGTAGCGGATGGTGAGCGTAGCGTTGCCAGCCGGAACGTTATTGCCGAGGTTGAATTCCACCCCGGTGAATGACTTGTTCAAGCCATCGACATACGCGCCGCCATTGGCGTTGGCATGCGTGCCGATGGTGGCGTCGCCCACGAGGGTCGTGTAGGCATCACTGCCGAACACAGTGGTCGCCTCGGCTTCAACGGTCAAGTTGAGCGACGCGACAGGCGCGCTGCCCGGTAGTTGCACATCGAGCACGTCAAACTTCACGGCACCGCCGCCATCGTTGGCCAAACGGCCTATCCAGATCGTGTTGGCTCCGGTATTGAGCGCTACAGTCGCAGTGGCCACACCGGTGAAGCCCGGGTTATCGCCATCGAGCGTGAGGTCGGCAACCTCGGTTCCATTAACGATAAAGGAACGCGTCGTCGTATTGCCCGCGCTATCGTAAGCATAGGTGAGCGAGAGCGTGGCGTCGCCTGCGCTGGCTGCAGTAACCGACCACTCTACGGCCGAGTCGATGCTCCAGAGACCATTGACGAAATAACCGCCCGAGGCGCCGGCGTCGCTGCCCTGGAATGCGCCGCCGATCAGCGTGCCGTCCTCGGCTTCGAGGGTAACGGTTTCACCGCCGGAGCTGCAGCAGTTGCACACCGGAGCTGGCAAGTCGATCTCGGACGCGAGGGCAATCCAGTCGATGCGGATTTCCTCGTTGGAGCTGCCATCGGAAACGATGTCGAGCGTGTTGCTCGTGCTATTGGCCGTAAGCATGCCAGCGGGGATATCGACCGTGACATAGCGGTAGTAAGAGCGCTCGTAGCCCTTCTCGTAAAGGGTGTTGTCGGGCTGAAGCGTGAGCAACAGATCGCTGCCGCCATCCTGCACAAAGGCGTTATTGACGCGCACCTTGAGGAACGGCGTATTGCTGCCGTTATCCACCACGGAATAGCGGATGAGCAACTTGGCTGCCTCGCCATCCCAGCCGGGTAGATTCGCGAACCGCGCTTCACCGGCATTGTTGAAGTTGGTCAGGTAACCGTCGCCTCTAGAGATCGATCCAGTGAGCGTTGCCGTCTCGGCTTCGCGGGAGTCGATGACGTTGCCCAGGTAGTCAAACTGCAGACCGTCGACGTAGGTTTCCAAGTCGATGTAGGTGGTAGTGGAGGAATCAACTTCCACCAAAACATCGCTGTTGGTTAGCGCTTGGATATTCATTATCGTAGGACAGAAAATACCCACCGGTACCGGCAAAGCATGGCGACGAATTTTGCCTGCTCCGCTCTGTGTGCTGGCATCAATGATGATTGAGCCGAGGCCGTCGTGGTCTGCCGAGAAAAGCAAGCTCGTACGCGCTTTTCCGTCTTCTTTGCTCGTCGGGTAATCGATGGCCGGGTTACCCGCATCGACGGAGACCGCGTAGTAGCCGGGTGCCCCGGGAGTCACGGTGTATTCGACCCACTCGCGCGCTTCGAAATCCTGGATGTAGTAATCACCGCTACCGAAGTCCGCGATGTCGATTTGCGGTGTGTGCGCCTCGCGCTCAGCTTGCGTGAAGACGGCGTCCGGGCCGGAATCGTAGCGATCCATAAAGGCGATGCCCTGCCCGCCATTGTCGTAATTCTCAGCGTTAATAAACGTGGAGGCACCCAGAACGTTGGGCTGCGCCGGAGTCTGGATCGCCTGCAGACTTTTCATCTCATACACGCGCACGCTGTCGACGACCATCTTGGTGTTGGCGGGATCACCCTGCGGGCCGAGTTCATACAGCGGACCGACCCAATTGTCCTGTGGACCAAAGTTGGGATCGCGCACTTCGACCGACAGGATCAAATGCTGCAGCGCCTGGCTGATTGCCTTTTCGTCGGAAGCTTCGTAGTTGCTTTTCGGGCGTCCACTTTTGGGGTAGGTATACGTAATGAGCTTTGCATCGTTGGAATTCTTTTCGGAGCTCAGCCAGCCCTCATCGAAGTCCGGCGTTGAGGTGTCATCCGCACGCGGTATGCGGAGAATTTCCACACCGTCGTAATAGAGCACGTACTCATCCGGCGTCCACAACAAGCCATAGGTGTGGAACAATCCATCGAACAGAGTATTGTCATCGCCGTTGGGTTGCAGGGTAGCCCAGATGGAATTTTGGTTCGAGGAATAGCCATCCCAGTGCACGCCGAAGTTCAGGTCGTCGGATAAATCGTAGATTCTGTCGTGTAGCTTAGCATTATACTCCGATGGTGCGATGTCGACGATATCGCCGGTAGCTCTGTTGATGAAGTGGATGTAGCCATTGGGATGTAAGACCGGATCGTAGGGGCTTGCATCGTCCGTCCAAAAGCCGCCAGCGCGGCGACCACGGATTTCGATGACGTCGATTTCGACACCTGCCTCGGGCGAGTTGGGCGTCGACGCAGGCATCACCAGAAGGCCGCCGCGGTTCCGCTGGCGATGTTCTCCCACTTAATCGTCGCCTCCCAGTAGCCGTAGTTCGCGTGGAACTTTTCCTTCGAGGTCAGCACGCCATTGCGCAGTTCGCCATTGGGATCTTTCGAAGTATCTTCGTCGCGATAAGCCGAGAGCACGACCGTACCGTCGGGCATCACCTGCACCGCCTCGGGGTGCGGGAAGGCGCCACGCTTGGTGGCGGGGCTCGTCTGTTCGCGCAGCTCGGCCGTCCAGTAGTAGGTATCAAGTATGGGGTCGCCGTTGCTATTGGTCAGGTCGAACTCGTCTTCGAAGACCATCTCGAAGTCGGAGAAGTTGAGCGCGGGCGGGAACGCCTGTTCGGGCGTGAGTTGATCCTGCGTTTGCGCAGAGGAGATCGTCGTGCCTGAGAACAATGCGGCGGCCAAGGAAAGCCGCACCACAGGCGTGCGTTTATTCAGCATAGAGATTAGGGGATTAGGGGTTCGGGAACGTCAATGCGCGGGGTGATGAGTTGCGCATTGCTGGTTGCGATTCCTACTTTACGCGATTAGCCGAATCAATGGCTGCAGGCTGAAACCATATCCTAAATTACCCCCGCCATTCTACCGCCAAGACGCGACCATCATTTATTTCAAAAAAACTTGAAGAAAACGCAGTTCTGCCGATGATAGTCTCTTAAATGGATGACCATGCGGCAGTTAAGGA
Organism: Cerasicoccus sp. TK19100; assembly: GCF_027257155.1. Taxonomy (NCBI): domain Bacteria; kingdom Pseudomonadati; phylum Verrucomicrobiota; class Opitutia; order Puniceicoccales; family Cerasicoccaceae; genus Cerasicoccus; species Cerasicoccus fimbriatus. The sequence goes on along the minus strand of NZ_JAPWDU010000005.1, from coordinate 502,876 downwards.
GCTTACCGAACTGGAGGCGGAAACCGTCGCAATGTTCGTTCGGCTCGTGCAAGTGCTGGGTTTGCCCAAATCGATTGGCCAGATTTACGGGCTGGTTTACATCTCGCCGGAGCCGGTTTCGATGGACGACATTACCTCGCGCCTGGGTATTAGCCTGGGCTCAGCCAGCCAAGGCCTACGTCAACTGCGGGCGCTCAAGGCGATTCGCGTCGCTTACATTCCCGGACAACGTAAGGATCATTACCTGCCGGAAACTGAGTTTCGTAAGCTGATCTCCAATTTTATCGACGACCAACTGCGCCCGCATATCGAAGTCGGCCAGCAAGCGATCGACCACATGGAGGAATTATCCTCTAAAGCCCCTGCCGAACACGCCGAGCATTACCGCACCCGCATCGACAAGCTGCGCCGCCTGCACAACATCGCCGGGCGCGTCACCCCAGCCATCGCCAAGTTTATCAATTTCTAAAGCATGCCTTTAATTCCACCCAGTTGCGAAACGCCCTTCTGGTTCTGCGTGAAGACGCAACCACGGCGCGAACGGGCCGCCTACAAAACCCTGCTGACGCTTCCCGAAGTCGAAGCCATCCTCCCTATGGCGCGCTACCCGAAGCAAAACAGCAAGGGCAAGCGGATGACCAGTGAAGCGATTTTTCCCGGCTATCTGTTTTGCCGTTTCTCGCCGGTCAACTCCAGCCGCGCCGTGCAATATTCGCAAGGCGTGGCCTACATCATCAAGCGCGGCGACAAGCTCGTCTCACTGCGCGATGAACTGATCGAAGAGATTCGCGAACTCGCGCCCGAAGGTGTGCTTGAGCTGGAGCCCAAGCCCCTGATGCCCGGTGAACGCGTGCGGCTGATCCAAGGCATTTTCTCGGGCAGCGAGGCAGAAGTCGTCGGGCTGGCCCCGTCCGCCGAGCGCGTGAAAGTGCTGCTCGAAATCCTTGGCCGCGAACAGGAGATCACCCTCCCCCTGGAAGAAATCGAGCGCATGTTTGAGAACCCGTTTTCCGATTAACTGAATGGCGCAGCATTAGCGCCCCACCCGCCCAATGGGCGAAACCCACAACCCAGCATCGCAGCGATTGGCTTTGCGCCACAGCGCATCCGGCCAAGGGCGGCAGCGTGCCCGCGCCCCACGCTAACATGGCCAAAACGGCAGACATATCCACACAACACACCGCACGCGTGCTCGGGATCAACTTCTTCCAGGGCACGCCCGAAGAAGCGGTTGAGCAAGTGCTGCAAGGCGGACTGACCGTGGCCCCCTCGGGCCCCAATCTGGCTGATATGGACCGCATGCCAGCATACCGCCAAGCAGTGCTGTCGGCTGATACCGCTGTCCTCGATAGCGGGTTTCTCGTCCTGTGCTGGAAGACGCTGCACGGCGAACAACTCTCACGCCTCTCCGGCCTGCTGTTACTCGAAACCATGCTGGCCAATGTCACGCAGTTAAAGCGAATGAGCCAGCTATGGGTCATGCCCACCGAAGAGTCTCTGCAACGCACCAAAGACTATCTGGCCCGGCTCGGGCTCGAGGTGAGCGACGAGCAATTCTACGTGGCACCACACTACGCCGAAGGGGCGGTAAGTGACGAAGCTTTGCAACGCAAAGTTGAAGCACAGCGGCCGGACTTGATCATGGTCAATGTGGCCGGCGGCAAACAAGAAGTGCTGGGGCATTGGCTTCTCCAGCAGCTCAATTACCGCCCTGCGGTCATCTGCACCGGTGCCGCCATTGCCTTTAAAACCGGTGAGCAGGCCAACATTCCCAAGTGGGGCGATCGTCTGTTTCTGGGTTGGCTCTTGCGAATTATTAGCGACCCAAGTCGCTACCTCGGGCGCTACTGGCGCGCGCGGCGTTTATGGAAACTGATCAAGCGATACGGTGCTGAACCCCCTCCGGAAAACGCATAGCGATGTCACTCATTAAGAACAAGCAGCGCCTCCGCGCGGACTCCGCCACAGCCGAAGCCGAGGAAACCAAGCCCACGGCAAGGAAGGCGGTGAAGAAGGCCAAGGCGTCCGGCCTTCGCAAACAAATCAAGTACCTGGTTTGGATTTATGTGCTGCTGCTCGTCTTTGACGGTGCCTTGCGCAAGTGGTTTCTTCCCGGGCTCTCGGACTTACTGCTGGTTTCCCGCGTTCCCGTCATTGGGCTCATCTACATGCTATCCATCCCTGCCCGTGCCTATACGATCAATGGTTACGTGGCGGTGGCAGGAATCTTAACGATTGTCAGCCTGCCGCTGGCTCTTGTGACGCATGGCAATATCCCCGTCGCCGTCTATGGTGTGCTGGTCAACTTTTTCGCCATCCCGCTGATCTTCGTCATCCCCAAGGTGTTGGATTACGATGACACGGTGCGCATCGGCCAGTTTTTGCTCATCCTCGTCATCCCAATGACAGTGTTGATCGGCATGCAGTTTTACGCGCCGCAAAGCGCGTGGGTTAACCGAACGGTTGGCGGCTTGGAGGGTGTTGGCTTTACCGGTGCGCTCGGGCGCTATCGTCCCCCGGGCACCTTCAGCTTTATCTCCGGAGTGGCACAGTTCTATACTTTGGCTTTTGCCTTTTTTATGGCGGAGTTCATTAACCGCCGCACCTTGCCACTATGGCTGCTGGTGCCCACCGGCGCGGCATTCCTGATGGCCATCTACGGCTCGATCAGCCGTCTGTTGGCACTCTCGGTTGTTATGGTATTTGTCTTTGCTGTAGCGGGCCTCGTCATCAACGGGCAAAAGCTGCACAATACGTTTAAAATCATTTTATCGACACTGGTATTCTTCGTCATAGCCTCGCAGTTCACTTATTTTTCGGACGGGGTAGAAACGTTTATGGTCCGCTGGGAGCAGGCTAAAGGCGGCGAAGAAGGCTCCGCAAAGGAAGCAGTGTTTGGCAGAACACTGGGGAACATGATCAGCCCGTTTTTAACGTATGACTACGACAACCTTGTCGGCGAAGGCATCGGCCTGGGCACTAATGTCGGCGCTAAACTTTCCACCGGCACACGCGCATTCCTGGCCGGTGAGAGCGAGTGGGAACGCCTGCTTATCGAGATGGGGCCCATACTAGGCATCACCTATATTATCCTACGCATTTCGATAACCGGTATGCTGGCGGTACGCTCCTTCTGGCTACTGCGATCAGGCAATCTGTTACCCTGGCTGATCTTTTCATCCTGCATATTCCTCGTCTTAAATGGGCAATGGGGGCAGCAGACCACACTCGGCTTCGCCATTTTATCAGCCGGTTTGGTCCTCTCGGCAGGACAGGTAAAACGTGATGAAATGAATACCCGCACCACCGCAAAATGAGCACCCAAACGGAAATCATCATTAAACCCTCCGGACGGGCTTCCTACTTTAATTGGAAAGAGATCATCGACTACCGAGATCTGCTCTTCCTAATGATCCGTCGCGATTTCGTCTCGCGCTACAAGCAGACCATTCTAGGGCCGGCCTGGGCGATTATTCAGCCAGTCATGACGGCTCTGGTCTTTACGGTGATCTTTGGCAAAGTCGCAAAGATTTCCACCGATGGCGCACCGCCCTTTCTATTCTACCTGACGGGCATGCTTTTCTGGCAGATGTTTTCGACATCAATCCTGGCCGGTGGCAACTCGCTGCAGGCCAACGCCAGTTTATTCAGCAAGGTTTACTTCCCGCGCATCATCCCCTCTCTGGCCACCCAGATAACTCAACTGATACCGTTTACGATCCAGTTCATCATCTTCGGTGTATTTTACACTTGGTATCAACTCAGCAGCGATGCCGCCACCGTCCACTGGCTGCGCTTACTTTGGCTGCCCTTTCTTATAATCCTGGTGATGCTGACGTCGCTTAGCATCAGTTTGCTCTACTCCGCACTGACAGCCAAATACCGCGACCTCCAGCACGCCCTCGGGTTCATTGTTCAATTGGGGCTCTATGCCACCCCGGTTATTTATCCGGTATCGTCCATCAACGCTGAATGGCGATGGCTGGTATGGGCTAATCCACTGGCCGCCCCCATTAGCTGCACCAAATGGATTTTTCTGGATGCAGGCGCGCCCCCTGGGTGGCCTTTGGTTTTATCGGCCGTCTTCACCCTGCTCATCTTTCTAATCGCAGTGGTCTTCTTTCAACGCGTGCAACGCACATTCATTGACACCGTGTAGGGAGCCCTTTTCAGCTAATGTCCAAGCCCGCAATTCAAGTTTCCAACATTACCAAGCGCTATAAACTCGGCGGTATTGGTGCCGGCAGTTTACGCGATGATCTCGTAAACTTTTGGAACAAGATCAGCCAACGCCGTTCAGCCACTTCCGCCAATACCTTTACTGCGCTGGACGACATCAGCTTCGAAGTGCAGCCAGGCGAAATCCTTGGCATAATCGGCCACAATGGTGCCGGCAAATCAACCCTGCTAAAGATACTTTCACGAATCACCGAGCCAACCTCCGGCGAGGCCGTTATTCATGGGCGCGTTAGCTCGCTACTGGAAGTCGGCACCGGTTTCCATCCGGAGCTAAGCGGACGGGATAACATCTACCTCTCCGGCGCAGTCCTCGGAATGTCCAAAGCGGAAATTGCCTCGAAGTTCGATCAGATCGTCGCCTTCTCCGAACTGGAGAAATTCATCGATACGCCCATTAAGCGCTATTCATCTGGTATGACGGTGCGCCTTGGCTTTGCCGTGGCGGCGCATCTGGACTCGGATATCATGATCGTCGACGAAGTCCTGGCCGTGGGCGATGCCCGTTTCCAGCACAAGTGCCTGAACATGATTCGTGACATACAAAGACGCGGCCGCACGATTCTCTTTGTCAGCCACAACAGCCTCGCAATCGAAAGCCTGTGCACACGGACAATCCTGCTCAAAGCAGGCAAAATCATCAAGGATGGGGAACCGCATGAAGTCATGCGCGAATATCTCCAGAGTGACACCTTCAACGTAGAGGGGCGCATCCTCGCCAACAGTGGCAGCCTGAACCTTACATCGTTTTCCGCGCAGTATGAATTCCTGAGTCCAGAACAATGCCGCATTACGTGTGATGTCGAGTTGAGCGACATCGACTGCCCGGAAGATTTTTACATGGACCTGGAGCTGGACACAAACGCGGGAACCCGAATCTTGCAGCTCGTCACCCTTCCCCGTGATTACGTCCTGCATAAGCGCAATGGCGGCCCGATAAAGGCTCGCTACGAGATACTCTGCTCCGTCCTCGCGCCGGGTGATTACAAGGTAAACCTCTATGCCTACAATCCGGCCAAGGGCGTGCTACTGCACTTTACCGATATCGCGGCCTTTACCGTGAGCGCCGAAGGTGCCTACTCGGAAACCCGAAACGACTCGTATAAAGCGGTGCTCTGCACACCGTTCAATTTTAAGCAAATAGACGAGTAAGCGATCCCACCTCTCGCCAATGAGCGCATCATTCACCGTGTTGATTCCAGTCCTCAACGGCATGCCGTATATCGAGGAGTGCCTGCTTAGCCTGGAGCAGCAGACCAGAAAGGATTTCAGCGTGTATGTGTGGGATAACGGCTCGACGGATGGAACGCGCGAATGCCTGGAAGCCTGGGTGCCCAAACGCCTGCCCGGTAAATTGTTTTTCGATCAGCCGTTGCCCCTGGGCGATTGCCGCGCGGCTTTGATCAATGCCAGCCCAACCGAATGCTGCGCGCTGCTGGATGCCGATGACCGCTGCTACCCCAATCGCTTTGAAGCGCAACTACAGTTTTGGGATAAGCGGCCAGAACTCGCCATGTTTGGCACCCATATCCAATGCATCGATGCTGATGGCAATCAGATCAACCAAGCAAGCGAACTACCGCTCTCCGCGTTGGATATTCGTTGCCATCAACTTCGGGCAAATGCCTTTCGCCAGAGCACGATGATGCTATCAAAAGCGGCCTGCCAAGCTGTGGGCAATTTTCGCAACTTGAAATGCGAAGACTACGAAATCCAGCTTCGCATTGCGGCGAAATATGAGTCTGCCAACATGGAAGACACTCTCTTGGAATACCGCGTTCACCACAATAGCACCAGCGCGGGTTATGGCGTGGACCCTGGCAATATGGATTTTGCCATCAACGCGCTTTCCCAAAATGCGCCCACTGCGTATGGCATCTCGGCGGAGGCGATGACCGGCCTAAGGACAAAGAAAATTCCGTATGCCTATCCTCTGTTAAAAGAAATTGCCAAGACGATTGCGGGCCAAAGCAAATGCCAGGAGAAGGATGTTTTTGAGAACAAATTTTTCCGCGCTGCCTGCTCTTGGATGATCCGCTCTGACGACTGGAAAACGCAGCTACAGCTCCTTCGCCAAGAGCCTTTCGATCTCAACACACTCAGGAGAGTAAAGCAAATCGCGGTGAATGCCACTGCGTCCGATTGAGCGTGCCGTTGAATTACACAGTCGCTATCTGCACCTATCGTCGCGCTGAGATTCTTAAGCGTGTGCTGGACCACTGGTTTGACGTGTATCCGAAGGAGTCGGTTCAGTTTATCATTATCAACAACGGCATGGATGAGGCCACGCGCCGCCTCGCTGAAGAGCATGCATTTGCCCACGCTATCGAGCATGTGTTTGAAGATCGGGCCGGTGTATCCCATGCCCGCAATAAGGCTATCGAGTGCGCCAAGGGCGATGTGCTGATTTACCTCGATGACGACTGCCTCGTTGATCCCAGCTGGCTGCCCAGCGTGAGGCAGCATTTCGAATCGGACACACGCAAGCAGATCGGCATGCTTGGCGGCGCAATCAAATTACAATGGGACTTTGAACCACCCTCCTGGTATCACCCGCAATTCATCAGCTCCTTTAGCGGAACAGATTATCCGCCCGGAGATTATGAAGTGACATCGGCCGAGCAATGGCTGGGCGAAGGTAATAGCGCCTATTGGAAGAGCCACTTAGTTGAAGTGGGCCGCTTTAGCACGGATCTGGGCCGCGTCAAAGATTGTCTGCTGTCCAATGAAGGGAACGAGTTGAGAGTTCGACTCGAAACTAAGGGCTATCAAACTTGGTATAGTTCAACGATGTCCGTATCTCACATTGTTTTTGAAGAAAGACTGCGGTCGCCAAAGTGGCTGCTTAAGCGAAACTTTTGGGGAGGTGTATCGCATAAAATTCAAGAGATGCGGCATAACGGTGTCGCAAACTGCGGCAAAGAACTACGCTATTTAATCAAGTATGCGCTCCTGCGAGATGTGCCACATCTATGCCCGGGCAGTTCACCTTCATACGAAAAACTATCGCGCGCCTGCCAAGCCTATTTCCGCGTCGGCTTGCTGTATGCAATCGTCCGATACCGCCATAAGTTTTGAAGCGCTTACTCATAGTCTCGCCCGTTCCTACGCATCCCGAAGGCTTTGGGAACGCACAGCGCATCCTAACGCTAGCCAAGGCAATTGAGGCCATGGGTATTGAGGTTCACTTCTGCCATATCCCTTTTCAATCCGGTGATGAAAAGGCAATGCATTCATACTGGAGAGAGCGGTTGCACGTGACGCCATACGATAAGCCCTGGAAGAAAATCCGCATTGCCGGCATTCCCATGCCAGACAAAATCACGAGCCCGCTGGCCGCGCATGGGCTTGGCGTCATGCCGATAGATTATTTTTTCAACGACGCCCTACTGCCTCACTTACGGGAAATCAACCAACGCATTAAGCCCGATGCAGTTATGGTAGAATACGTGTTCTTTTCCAAAGCATTTGAAGCGTTTCCCGCTAGCACTCATCGCGTCATCGATACCCACGATCTGTTTTCCAATCGGCATAAGAAGTTCATTAAAGCCGGCCTGCATGCCGAGTGGTTTTTTACCAACGAGGCGCAAGAGCGCAAAGGCCTGCAACGCGCACAATCGATTATCGCCATTCAGGAGCACGAACGTGAATCGCTAGAGCGAATCGCTGGGCAGCAAGTTCCGGTTCATACGGTGCAACATTTAGCCACCCCTACGCCTTTACCTCCCCCAATGACTTTAAAGACATTGCTTTACATTGGCGGAAGAAACACGATCAACGAGCAGGCACTCGCGTGGTTTCTCGAGCAAGTGTGGCCAATACTTTTGCGCAAAGCTCCAGAATTGCAGTTGAACTTGGCCGGTTCCATTTGTCAGTTGGAACTTAGCGCTCTCAACGTAAAACGATTGGGCCACGTGGAGTCTCTCCGTGATGCCTATGAGGCATCGGACTTGGTCATCAATCCAGCTCGCGCCGGTTCGGGATTGAGTATTAAGTCCGCTGAAGCGCTGTGCTTTGCCCGCCCCTTGATCACGACACAACACGGAGCACAAGGGCTGCCGCAAACTACCGACAACCAGGCTTTCATCACCGTGGATTCATCAACTGAAATGGCAGATGCGATCATCCGTTTATTTGAGACCCCAGGCAAGCTGGCTACGCTATCTCTCGCGGCGAAGAGCCTCTACCAAAGCACCATCGATTCGAGCATGGCATCACTTAAACAAGCCATAACGCCAATACTCAATTGAAGCACAAACCGAAACTCGATAGCCTGCGAGCATTCGCCGTAACAGGTGTATTGATTGACCACTACCTGCCCGGCAGTGCGATCGCCCATTTGTTGCCACTGGGGAGCCTTGGCGTGCAGTGTTTTTTTGTGATCAGCGGTTACCTGATTACTGCCATACTTCTCCAAGCCAAGGACGCGCATACATCGTCAGGAAAGGTTTTGAAGTCATTCTTTGCCCGTCGGTTTTTGCGCATATTTCCTCCTTATTACGCGATGCTGATCGTGTGCCTCATACTGGGGGTCGGTTTTTCAGCGGAGGCGCTGATCAGTTCCATTTTCTATGTCTTCAATATTGTCGAAGCAGCAAACCCGCAGGCTAGCTATGATTATTTAGGACACCTATGGAGCCTATGCATTGAGGAGCAGTTTTACCTCATCTGGCCATGGATCGTCATTCTGATTCCGTCAGGCAAATTATTCAAAATAAGCCTTGGGCTTATTGTATTTGCAGTAGTCTCGCGCTGGCTGCTTCTCAATGCTGGATGGGACTATATCTCCGTGCGAAATTTACCTACCAGCCAATTTGATGCGCTGATCGGTGGAGCGCTACTCGCTCAAATTGAGTTTAACCAGCAGCAGAAACTTGGAAACTGGCTGAACAGGAATTATCGTGTGCTGATACTAGCCGGGGTCACACTTTACGCCTTCAGTAAACTCGCACCCGTAATCCCCCACCAACTGGGCACACTAGGCTACTGGGCTACAAGCGTCGTGTTCATGGGTGTGGTTTTTTGGGCTGCACAACCTACGGAAAAACCATCGCTGCTCTCCAAAGTCTTCCAATGGAAACCCCTGATGTATGTAGGTAAAATTAGCTACGGCATATACCTCTACCAGTTCATGTCCCTGCTGTTTCTCTACAAGTTCATTTCGATGACTGGCATACAGGAGAGCATTGCCGACTCCTGGCTATTCGTCGCCCTGTGGACATGTTTCACTTTGGCGATCGCGGCCATATCGTGGCATTGCTTTGAGCGTCCGATACTTCGACTCAAAGCGCGATTCAGCTACTAAGTCATCAATGCGATTTTTACTGGCAGTATCTCCCCAGCAGCCAACCGGCGTGGACTCAGTCCATTACTTTTTGGCCAACGGATTAAAGACGCTGGGCCACGATTGCGAGTTCATCACATTTGACCGCCAAATCTCGCCAGAAGCGCAAGCATTCTTTGCGCCATGTAAAACGATACCGCACCTGCCCAATTTTTTTCGCGTGCTCTTCCCCCGGGGCCGTGACTGGTCACGCATCCAGCTCGCCTACCAAGAGCGCAAACTGCGCACCTTGCTGAACTCGGAGGCACCGGTCAATTATCTGTGCGGGCATCTCACATTGCTACAACCGCAGATGCTTCCGGCAGTCACTCAAGTAGGCGTGATTCACGCCCCCGATGAGTCCAATCGTACTCGCTGGCTGGCCTACAAAGATGTTTGGTGCCCAACCATTGCTGTAAGCCAACAATCGCGCGAATTTTGCTTTGGCACGGAGAATCAGACCACTCCCGTCATCACCAACGGGGTGACGGTGCCAGAAAGATCACCAAAAAAGTCTCTCTCCGCTCCCCTTAAACTTATTTGGTGCGGACGTCTGGAAGACAAACAGAAGCGCGCTAGTGATCTAATTGAAATTGCGAATCGGCTATTGGATCAAGGCGTCGATTTTACGCTAAAGATTGTCGGCGAAGGTCCGCTTGCGGATAAGTTGACTCGCGAACTCTGCACTGCAAAGTCACGAGTCGAGATCACTGGCCCCTTGCCTCGAGGCGAAGTGTGGAAGCTGATGGACGAATCTCACGCCATCCTAATGACTTCAAATTACGAAGGCATGCCAATGTCTTTACTTGAGGCAATGAGTCGCGGTTGTATACCGGTCGTATATCCCGGTATTGGCGATGCCTTGGGTTTCGTTCAAGAGCATGCGCCTGATTTAATCACCGATAAAGCTGCACCTATTCAGTTAACTAAGATCCTTCTCCGACTTTCCCAATCCGTGGAAGCCCTGCCTCAGCGCGCTGAAAGCATTCACCGAGCCATGCAGGCCAGCCCCTACACGGACGTAAGTATGGCCAAGCAATACATCACCGCGATTGAAGCGGTATAGGGTAATAAATGAAGGCCTTATTCATTAACCATACGCGGACCGGTGGAGGCGGCGCTACCATCGCCGCCGAGCGCCTGGCCGATGGCTTGAGGACATTGAATATTGATGTAAACTGGCTAATCAAAACCGCACCCGACCAAGTGCGGCTAGATGACTACCAAGTGGTTTCCAGTCCTACCATCGATCGGCTGCTGGAACGTCCCTTGAAGGACCGCATGACCATTGGTGCCGGTCGCCTCAGCACATTCTCACAGATCAGCGGTGAGTTCGCCCAGCAGGCAGATGTCATACATATGCACAACCTGCATCCGGCTTATTTCAATTTTCTGGCGCTGCCCAAGCTTTGCAATGCAAAGCCAGTCGTGTGGACCCTGCATGACATGTGGCCATTTACCGGACATTGTGCATTCAGCATGGACTGCGGTCGCTGGCAAACCGGTTGCGGTGCCTGCCCCCACCTCGGCGTCTATCCTGGAGTGAAGCATGATTGGACTGCTATCGAGTGGAAACTAAAACGCTGGTCGCTTTCGCGAGCCAGGTTACACATCATTACCCCCAGTCAATGGCTCGCAGATTGCGTGCAGAAAAGCATTGCCAAACACATTCCGGTTTCGGTTCTACCATACGGAATTAATACCAATACCTATGCGCCCGCCGATCAGAATCATGCCCGCCAAGCGCTTGGCATTGAGGCTAGCCGCATTGTCTTTTTACTCAGCAGCGCCAATCTGGATGATCCGCGCAAACCGCAGACGATCATCTGTGATGCACTCAATCGCTTATCGGATGAACTAATGGCGCAGATACAAGTCATCACCTTCGGCGGCGGTGATATACGGCCTAAGCTGAACCAGCAGATTCCCGTTAAGGCACTAGGCCTCCTGACCAGCGATGACGCAAAGGTGCAAGCCTATCGCGCTGCCGACGCCCTACTGTTTGCATCACGCGCAGACAACCTACCATTAACCATTCAAGAAAGCCTTGCATGCGGGACACCCGTCATCGCCAATCCCGTGGGCGGTGTCACCGAGATGGTCATTAATAATCGCACTGGCTTGCTCACCGACGACCTCTCAGCCGAAGCTTATCAACGTAAGATTGAGAACTTTATTGGCACGCGAAAGGAAGAACGTATCGAGCTCAAGCAACATGCACGTGATCATGCTGAGGCGCATTTCGACCTGAGCAAACATGCACGTCAAACCATCGAGATTTACCGCGAAATGATGAACTGATATGGCAACTGACATCCCAGTTTTTTCTCAACGAAATGCTTGGCCATTTAGTTGCCCAGTCAGCGTTGAGTCCGCGGCTTCAGCCCAGCCGGATGTTTCGGTGATCATACCCAGCTATAACCAAGGCGAGTTTCTCGAGGCAGCCATACGCTCAGTGTTGTGCCAAACTCATCCTTCCGTCGAGTGCATCGTCTTAGACGCAGGCAGCACAGACCAATCTCGAGACATCATCGACCACTATAGCGGTGCGCTCGCGCATTGGCGCAGCCACCCGGACGATGGGCAGTCGGCCGCCATCAACGAAGGAGCTTCCGTTGCCAGAGGGCGCTATGTTTCCTTCCTGAACAGCGATGACATGCTCGCCCCCGACGCGGCATCGAATGCAGTTCAGTCGCTCAATCATGATGCAAATCTAATGCTGGTTCACGGGCATCGTATATTGATCGACGCCCATGATCGGATAGCTGGCTGGACTTGCAGCCGAGCCTTCGACCCCGAAAAGAATGTCTACACCATTAACTCCGAAACCGCCTTCTGGCGGCGAGAAGTTTTTTATGAATTAGGGGGCTTCAATGCCGGGCTTAAGTTCGCACTGGATCTCGATTTCTTTTGCCGCATTTATCAAAAACATCCCATTAAGCTGCTTAACCGATTTATGGGCTACTATCGTTTTCATCCGCAATCCAAGTCGGAAACGCTGAACGATATTTGTCAGGACGAAACGAAAGCCTGCTGGCTGAATATTTTTGGTAAAGAATACCTGCCACACCAAGCACCAACGCCAACAATGCGCGATAAGGTCCGGCATTTCTCATTGGGCATTCAGAACCCGGGCATGGTTTTGATTCCCTATATTAAGGACAAATTGATCAGGTGAGCCTACGCTCTAAAACGACGATTGTTTTCATCTGCGGATGCTTGGAGCCTGGCAAAGATGGCGTCGGAGATTACACCAGAGTGTTGGCTACCGAGCTACAGCAGCGCGGGGCCAATTGCCGAATGTTTGCATTGTTTGATCAACATGTCGGCGATATCCAAGATGAGCTGCAAAGCGGCATACAGACTCTGCGGTTGTGCGCCACGATGCCAACAAAAGACAAAGCGGTGTTTCTGCAAAGAACTTTACAAGGCCTCGGCTCATATCAAGTAGTTTTGCAATATGTCCCCTTTGCTTATCATCACAAGGGACTGCCCTTTGATCTGCTGCGCCATTTGGAAAGCACTTTCAACCGGCAAAAAATCCACTGGATGTGCCATGAGATCTGGTGCGGTCTTAGCATAGAAAGTAAGTTCAAAGAGCGCGTTCTTGGCTGGTTACAAATGAGATTGCTCGCAAAGCATCTTCGTCGCGCAGCATCCGTTGCGACCAGCAACCCTGACTACCAGGAGCGCCTCCATCGACTCACGGGGAAAACGATCGAACCCTTGCCGCTCTTTGGGAACATTCCATTCAATCGAAGCGAACGTCAGATGCCCTCCCGAGGAGCTCAAGATAGACCGATAAACATCGTTTTGTTTGGTAGAATCGCAACAGACTTCCCAGCCGAGCGCGCATTGCGGGCAATCAATGGTGCACTTTGTAACGCAAAGCGAAGTTGCGTCATTACGTCGATTGGGCGCATCGACCGTGGCGAATCTGCGTGGAAAAATTTTACCAGGCATGAGTTCCCGTGCATTTCATTCAGCAGACGTGGGGAATTACCGCCTGAAGAGATTGATCGCGCAATTCAATTAGCCGACTTCGGCTTGTCCACAACGCCACTGGAAGGCATTGGCAAGAGTGGCACATCAATCGCCATCCTTGAACGCGGCGTGCCTATCATTGGTTGTCTCCAGCGGGGCGGCCCAATCGGAGTTTTTCCGAACTTGTTTCCACAGAATCAAATTCTAACGATCGACTGTGTATCCGCCAATGACTTCAAAGAACCATCGGTCTTTGAACCAAGGTCAATGCTGACCGAAGTCGCCAACCGACAACTCGCTATCCTCGGTCTCTGATGAACGCCTATTCGCTAATCTGCCATCGCGATGTTGGGCAGGCCTTGAAATGCCTTGGGTCCTTTGTTCAAATGTCGCGAGACGACATCGACCTGCATCTGTTCGACGACGGTTCCTTAACCGCCGAAGATTGCGACGTGCTGTGTGAGCGTTTAAAAATCGAAACAAGCGCCATCCATCGCATTAGTAATATTCCCGCGCTAGATGGCTACCCAAATTTGCAGCGTGCTCGCGAGCAGTTTGTCATGTGCCGCAAGCTGTTAGACATCCCCCTACTGGACGATCAGCCAAAGCTCATACTAGACACCGACATTCTCTTTCTCCGACCGTTTAGCGGCATCGTGAGCGCATCACAACAAAGCCAGTTTGTTTGCATGCGCGATCAACAAAGCGCTTACTCACCCAGCTTGTTGAATCGCATGCGCCTGCGCATTGGCGGGCATCCCTTGATCAGCCATGCCAACGCCGGTATACTACTTGCCGATCCGGCAATCATCGATCTGGATTTGTTGGATTACTTTTTTTCACAACCACAGCACCTACGCTTTCCCGCACTCGTCGAGCAGACCGCATGGGCATTACTCGGCAGCAAGGCGGAAAAGCCCAGCTACTGGTCACCCGCCGCCGTTGATTTTCCACCGCAGGATTTGAAAGCTACACCCGGAAGCATTGTCTGGCATTTTGCCTCGGACTACCGACACCTCCTCGCGGAAGCCGAATGCATGAACGCCGATACCGCTGTAGTTTCGCTAACCACCCAGCCGGCCAAAGCCATTTCTTTGACCGAGGAATTAGTTCGCGCAAAGCGGAATGCGCAAGCCAAGCTATCCAAGCCATGACGCACATCCTTATAGCTTCGCCCACCATGGGAAGTTATGGCGGCATCGAAGCCTTCTGCCTGGAGCTGGCCAAATATGTCAGCTCCATCGATGGTTTTACGACAACACTTGCGCTAAAGCTCGTCCGTGGACATGAGGTAGATCAACGTTTGAAAGGTATTCTCGACGATGCACAGATTCCCTATCGTATCGTCGCCAAATCGTCCGGCGATTTATTGAAACTCATTCGTGCCTCGGACCTCGTTCACGCACAGAATGCTTCTCCAGACATCGCAGTCATGACAAAGCTTTGCAGTGCAAAGTTAGTCCAGACTATACATAATCATCTTTACGACCGCCCCTTCGCCCGCACGCTCTCATGGAAATTCGGTGCGCTGCTGGCTGACATGCGTTTATATAATTCCAATTTTGTTCAGCAGTCCTGGGGATATCGCGACGAGGTAAAAGACCGAGTCATGCCGACGGTCTCAAGGCTGGAAATGAACTTCTCGCCCATTGAGAAGCGGCGTGGCTTTGTCTTCATTTCGCGACTAATCGCCAACAAAGGTGCCGACACACTTATCGAAGCCTATGCCCGTGCATCGCTCAATCGCGCCGAGCATCCGCTACGTATAGTTGGCGACGGCCCAATGCGTGAAGCTCTGCAAACTCTCGCTCAGCGGTTGGGTATCGAGGTCGACTTCAAAGGCTTTGTCGATGAAGACACAAAGCGCCGCTTAACTCGCGAAGCGCGCTGGCTTGCTGCGCCCGCAAACACCCGGGAAGACATGGGCCTAACTCCGCTGGAGGCACGCGCCAACGGCATCCCGGTCATCGCTACACGCGATGGCGGGCTTCCGGAGTCCGCAGGCCCTGGTGCCTTACTCTGCACTCCAGGCAATGTCGATGAGCTGGCACGATTATTGGAGCAGGCTGCCGCAATGGACAGCGATGAATACCAGCGTTTATCGAAGCTCGGCTACAGCACACTCGAAGCTCACCTGACGCCGATGGATTTCTATCCGACGCTTTACCGTAAACTTCTCGCAAAGTGAACACGCTACTAGCGCATCCAACTGGCAATAATTTCGCTCGTGAAGCAGCAGTGGCCCTGCACCAGGCACAAGCACTCGGTGGGCTGCATCTCAGTATTGCGTCATGCGGCAGCAACGCGTTTCAACGCCTCTCACAACTACCAGGCATGGGAGAAATCAGCCGGCGGCGATACCCTGAACAGCTTCGCCCGTTCCTCAGACTGCACCCCACCCGTGAGATCGTGAGACTCATAGCCCAACGCCTCAACATTGAGTCATTGACTCGCCATGAAACCGGTTGGGCAAGCCTCGATGCGTGTTACCGCTACTTCGATAATGAAGTGGCAGCTGGCTTGAATAGAGGCAGCGAAGTCGATCGCGTTTATGCTTATGAAGATGGGGCGCTTGCCACATTTCGGCGCGCCAAGGAGCTTGGTTGGAAATGCATTTACGATCTGCCCATCGCCCACTGGCAGACCTCGAAACGCATCATGGAGGAAGAGTCTGAGCGTATGCCTTCCTGGCGCGATACGCTGACTGCGGTGCACGACTCGCCAGCCAAGCATCGGCGCAAGGACGAGGAACTGGCACTTGCTGATGCCGTTATCTGCCCGAGCCAATTCGTAGCAGATTCCATCCCCGAAAGCATCCGCGCAGTGAAGCCCGTCCATGTCATTCCCTTTGGCTCGCCCACCCCACCTAAGCCAACTGCGTCAGCAAAAGCGTCATCCAAACTGCGTGTCCTGTTCGCCGGTTCGATGAGCCAGCGCAAGGGACTCGGTGATCTAATGGCCGCCATGCACCTGCTCGACCCGAACCATTTTGAGCTGCATGTGCTGGGCAGTCCCTTGGCACCGATGACATTTTATCAGCAGCAGCTTCCGGGCTTCATTCACCACCCGCCACGCCCGCATGATGAGGTATTAAAGCTCATGCAAAGCTGCGATGTGTTTGCCCTGCCCTCGCTCGTTGAAGGGCGCGCCCTGGTGCAACAGGAAGCACTCGCTTGCGGGCTGCCAATCATCGTTACCGCCAATGCCGGAGCCGAGGATTTAGTCGCCGACGAGAAGGCCGGATTTCTGGTCCCAATTCGCTCGCCAGAGGCAATTGCAGAAAAGCTGCAGTACCTGCGTGATCACCCCGCGCAACTTCAAGCGATGCAAGCCGTCGCACCGCAAAAGGCCGCGGAAGTCACTTGGGAAAACTACCGTAAGGCGATTGTCCAAGCAGTTAGTTCCATATGAAGATCCTGCTGATTGGCAACTACCAGCAAGATCGGCAGCACAGCATGCTCGCCTTCATGCACATGATGAAGCGCGGGCTGGAAGCCGCTGG
Source organism: Cerasicoccus sp. TK19100 (assembly GCF_027257155.1). Taxonomy (NCBI): domain Bacteria; kingdom Pseudomonadati; phylum Verrucomicrobiota; class Opitutia; order Puniceicoccales; family Cerasicoccaceae; genus Cerasicoccus; species Cerasicoccus fimbriatus. The sequence continues at coordinate 485,831 of NZ_JAPWDU010000005.1, read as the reverse complement.
CCACAGCGTAGAGCAGTTTCAACCAGCGGTAACATTCGGACGTGCGCGCAGTACGGAGAGCGGCTTTGGCAAGTGGCTCGGTTACATCGATAAATACATCCTTGCTCCCCGCGCACTCCAAAAAACACTCACAACGGTCCAGCCCGACATCGTCCATATTTGCGACCACGCCAACGCGATCTACCTGCCACATATTCGACCACACCCCAGCATAGTGACCTGCCATGACTTGTTTGCAATCAAGAGCTGGAAGGGGCTTATCGACGGTCAGCAAAAGTCTCTCATCGGGCAGCAGCAACAACGCTGGATCTTTCACCACCTTCGCAATGCACCCGCCATTGCTTGCGTATCCGAGCCAACCAGGCAAGACCTCGCAAAGCTCGCTCCGGAGACAAAAGAGACTGCACGCGTCATACTCTCCGGCCTGCCCCATGCCTATCGACCGCTATCCATTGAAGAGGTCGAGGCGCGTCTGCAATCCGCCAGCCTTAAGACAACATCCGGCGCTCCTCTCTCATCGCGCTACCTGCTCCACGTTGGCGGAAACGGCTGGTATAAAAACCGCGCAGGGGCCATGCGTATCGCAGCCAAAATTTTCGAGCTACAACCAGACCTGCAGATGGTTTTTGCCGGTCCGCCGCCATCGGAAGACCTGCTGAACGTAATTCAGGGATATGAAGATAGAGTCGTCGTCATCGAACTTCCCAGCAATGACTTGCTTCAAGCTTTGTATTGCAAAGCTACTTGCTTTATTTTCCCGTCAATCGCCGAGGGCTTTGGTTGGCCGCCGTTGGAGGCGCAGGCCTGCGGTTGCCCTGTCGCCGTGAGTGATATCGAGCCACTCCGTTCCAATTGCCAATCCGCGCTGTTTTTCGATCCAGCCAACGAGCACCAGGCAGCTGCTTTGATCAACGAAGCTTTATGTGCTCCGGAGACATTGGACAGTTTGGTGCGCGATGGTTTGGAAAACGCGCAGCGCTTTACAACCGACGCCATGATCGATGCCTACGTGAACCTTTACCAATCGGCAATCATCACCCAGCAACCATGAAGCTGCTGCAAGTCATACACTCGGCCGATCCCCTTCGTGGCGGCGTTAGCGCAGGTGTTAGCCTGTCGTCGGAGTTTATGGTCAAGGCGGGCCACGAGGTTACGCACGTCACCGTTGATGATCCCGCAGCCGTCGCCGATATCCAACTACCCGGCGACTTCATCGCGGTCGGCCCTGGTAAAAGTGGCTACGGCTACTGCCCTGCTTTGGATGATTGGCTAGCCAACCATCTCAGCCAGTTCGACGCCGCCATTGTCAATGGCGTCTGGCAATACCCGAGCTTTGCGGTTTGGCGTCAGGCACGCAAGCTGGGCGCGAGCGCGCCACCGTATTTCGTCTTTACCCACGGGATGATGGACCCCTGGTTTAAGCGCACCTACCCGCTCAAGCATTTCAAGAAATGGCTCTATTGGCCATGGGCTGAGTACCGCGTGCTGCGCGACGCGCGGGCGGTGCTATTCACTTGCGAAGAGGAGAAAATTCTAGCCCGTCAATCGTTCTGGCTCTATCGAGCGCGAGAGCAAGTGGTCGGCTACGGGACACAATTGCCCGACTACAGCACTGACGAAATGAACGATGCCTGGCATAAACTTTGTCCTGCAAAGCAAGGCCAGCCCTATCTGCTTTACCTAGGCCGACTGCATGAAAAAAAAGGCGCGGACCTACTCGTCAAAGCTTACTGCGAGCTAAAGAAAAACGGACAGTGTATGCCCGACTTAATCTTAGCTGGCCCCGAACAAGATGCTAGTTTCACGAACCAGCTTCGGCAGCTCGCCGCGAGCGATCCACATATTCACTTTGCCGGCATGATAACCGGTGCCGCTAAGTGGGGCGCACTCGCTCATGCCGAAGCCATGGTGCTGCCTTCGCATCAAGAGAACTTCGGCATTGTCGTAGCCGAGGCCTTGGCGATGGGCACGCCCGCGCTAATCAGCAACAAGGTAAACATCTGGCGCGAGGTCGAGCAAAGCGGCGCAGGCATTGTTACCAACGATGACCTTGATGGCGTTCGCTCACTACTCCAGCAATTTTTATCGCTCAGCCCGGAGGAGAAATCGCAGATGAAACGCAGCGCCAAGCTTTGCTTCGCAGAGTATTTTCTGATGGAGAAGAATACCAACGATCTGCTGGCGTTTATTCAGCAAGAACTTGCCACGGCGAATGAACGATGAACGTCTCGGTAATCATCCTTACCTATAATGAAGAGCAGGACCTGCCTGCTTGCTTGGCGGCGCTAACGGAGTTTGAAGACGTCCACGTGCTCGATTCCGGCAGCCGTGACCAAACTAAGGCTATTGCGCGCAAGGCTGGTTGTCATGTCAGCGAAAATCCTTTTCAGTCCTTCGGCCAGCAGCGGAACTACGCACTTGAAAACTTGCCGCTCAAACATGACTGGATTCTATTTCTCGATGCTGATGAGATCGCCACGCCCGCTTTTCGTCAGGCATTACACAAAGCAATTGATAGCGCGCCTGAGGATGTGGCTGGCTTTTACTGTTGCTGGAAGACGATGCTTGATGGGCGCTGGTTGAAGCGCTGCGACTCGTTTCCAAAGTGGCAGTTTCGACTATTGCGCCAAGGCCGCGCCGACTTCACCGACTTCGGTCATGGCCAAAAGGAAGGTCGGGTAGATGGCCGTTTGGAATATTTACACGAGCCCTACGAGCACTACGCGTTTTCGAAGGGCTGGGAGCAATGGTTCGAAAAGCATGATCGCTACGCCAAGGTCGAGGCCCGCGCGCGCATGCAGGGCAGCGCGAGCTGGGGTGACCTTTTCTCGGGCAATGGCTCCCGGCGCAACCAGGCAATCAAGATCAAGCTTGGGCGCAGTTGGGTATTTCCCTGGCTGCGTTTCTTGGTGCCCTACGTGCTGAAGTTTGGGTTTCTGGAAGGAAAACCCGGCTTTACCTATTGCCGGAATATCGCGATCTACGAGCGTACGGTGTATCGGGAAGTTGAGCGATTACGCAGGGAGTAAAAGATCCTATCCGACGAAGCGGACGCCGCGGAAAGACGTCCCTACCCTTTCACAAAACAGCCCGTTCATCGCGAACGGGCTGTTTCGTTTTAAAAGGCCTTTTGCGCAATGCGCAAATCCATTGATCCAACGGGACGTTGGCCTAGTTGTCGGACCAGAAGTCGGTCTTGGATTCGTTGACGGCTTTGACGTAGCCTGCGCGAATGGTGAAGTCCCCAAAGCGCTCGCCTTCGTTGCGCTCCTTGGCGTAGCGCAAGAGGATTGGCTTCAACTCGTCAATCACTTGCTGGTGCGTGATGCTGTCGCGGTAAAGCTTGTTCACGCGCTCACCGGTAAAGCTCGCCCCGAGGTAGAGATTGTATTTACCGGGGCTGCGGCCCACGAAGCCAATTTCGGCGAGGAACGGACGAGCGCAGCCGTTCGGGCAACCCGTCATGCGGATAACAATTTCGTCTTCGCGCAAACCCGCTTCGTCGAGAATCTTTTCGATGTCGGTAATCAGGTCCGGCAGGTAACGCTCGGACTCCGCCAAGGCGAGGCCACAGGTCGGCAACGCCACGCAAGCCATCGAATTGAGGCGCATGCCGCTGGTATTGAGGCGGTCCATGAGGCCGTGCTCGTTAAGAATCGCTTCGATCGCGGGCTTGGCCTTGTCATCTACGGCTCCGATGACGAGGTTTTGATTTGCGCTCAGGCGGAAGTCGCCAGTGTGAATCTTGGCCACTTCGCGGAGGGCAGTCTTCATCGCGTAGTCCGGCGTGTCGAGGACGCGGCCATTTTGGATGAAGAGCGTCAGGTGCCACTTGTTGTCGATGCCCTTGACCCAGCCGTAGCGGTCACCCATGTGCTCGAATTTGAAATCGCGGGCGGGCTCGATGTCCACCCCACTGCGCTTGGCGACTTCGGCGCGGAAATTATCCAGCCCCATGTCCTCAACGGTATATTTCAGGCGCGCGTGCTTGCGGTCGCTACGGTCGCCGTTGTCACGCTGCGTGGTCACGACGGCTTCAGCAATCTTGATCGCGTCGACCGGCTTAATGAAGCCCAGCATCTGCGCAACGCGCGGGTAAGTCGCCTGGTTGTTGTGAGTCATGCCCATGCCTCCGCCAACGGTCACATTGTAGCCAACGAGCTTGTCGTCTTCCACAATGGCGATGTAGCCAAGGTCGTGCGCGAAGATGTCCACGTCGTTGCTCGGCGGGACGGCGATCACGGTTTTAAATTTGCGCGGCAGGTAAGTCTTGCCGTAGATGGGCTCCTCGGTCTCGGTTGTCTCGACCTTCTCACCGTCGAGCCAGATCTCGTGATAGGCGCGGGTCTGCGGAGTCAGGTGCGTGTTAATGTCCTCCGCCAGCTTTTGCACCTCGGCATGGACGGCGCTCTGGTAAGGATTCGGGTTGCACATGACGTTGCGGTTCACGTCGCCGCAGGCCGCAATGGTATCGAGGCACGCGTGGTTAATTTCCGCGATCGTGCGCTTGAGGTTGCTCTTGATGATGCCATGAAACTGGAACGCCTGCCGTGTGGTGAGCTTCAGTGTGCCGTTGGCAAACTGATCGGACAGGCGGTCCATCTCCAGCCATTGCTTCGGCGTGCAAACACCACCCGGCACACGCACACGCGCCATGAAGCTGTAAGCCTTGTCGAGCTTCTGCTTGCGGCGCTCGTTGCGCACATCGCGGTCGTCCTGCTGGTAAATGCCGTGAAACTTCGTCAGTTGGCCATCGTCGTCGGACAAGGCACCGGTGCTGACATCGGCCAACCCTTCCAGGATCGTGCCCCGGAGAAAGTTACTGTTCTCCTTGATCGTTTCGTTCTTCGACAACTTCTTAACGTTAGTTTCGGCCATAATCTCTATAATAGTTGGGCGAGTTTTGACTTCCTGACAACAAAATTAACTATCTTAGGTAAAATAGTCAAGATAGTGAAATAGGCTAGCAGCTAAGCTAATGCAAGCGGCACCGAAGGATCAAATGTCATTTCTCCAATCAGCTGCTCCGGGGCCTCTGGGTCCACCCACCCAGCGAAGGCGATCATCGCGGCGTTGTCCCCCGTGTGTTTGCGCTGAGCCATGAGCAGCGGCAGGCGCTTCTTTCGTGCCAGGTTTTCCATCTCATTGCGCAGCAGGGTGTTATTAGCTACACCGCCAGAAAGCCCCACGCTCGCCACCTTGTTTTTCGCCAAGACGTGGCGCGTTTTATTCACGAGCTGGCGGACGATGGCAGCCTGATAATCGGCGCAAATATCCGACATTGCCGAAGCAAGTTCATCATCGCTCATCGCTTCCAATTGATAGCGCAAGCTGGTCTTGAGCCCGGAAAAACTGAACCGGAAATCCGTGCTTTTTGCGATACCAGTGGGAAAATCAAAGCGGCCGGTTTGGCCCTCAGCCGCCGTTTTTTCAATCTGAATACCGCCAGGGTATGGCATGCCGAGCAGCTTGGCCCCCTTGTCGATCGCTTCGCCTGCCGCGTCGTCGACGGTCTGCGCCAGCAAGCGAATGCGTCGGTCTTCACCGATTAAAAATAGCACCGTGTTCCCCCCCGAGACCAGCAGGCCCAGGTGCGGGAGCCGTTTTTGCAAGTTCGCTTCGAAGTCCGCCGGGGCCTCCTCATGCAGCGCGATGAACGGCGAAAACGCATGCCCGCGCAGGTGGTTGACCGCGATTAGCGGCGCGCCCCAGGCCAGCGAGAGCGACTTGGCCACGGCAATGCCCACCGCCAAACAGCCAGCGAGCCCCGGGCCGGTGGTGACGGCGATTGTGTCCACCGGTTCCAGCGCCACATCGGCCTGCGCTTTGGCAAGCAACGGGCCGAAATTATTCACGTGCTCGCGGCTGGCCAGGTCGGGCACCACACCGCCGTATTCACCATGCAGCGCGATTTGCGAATGCACCCACTCGCCGAGCAGGCCGCGGTCGCTGTCAAACAACGCCAAGGCCGACTCGTCACACGAACTCTCTATTGCCAAGTATCTCATTGCAAAAACTCTCGCGCCAATGCTTGCGCAAAAGCCCATCAGGAACAATTCTGCGCGCCGTGGCAACCCGTGAAACACCATCCGCCCCACTCCTTTCCGCCCTCCGCGAGGCCGCCGACGCCTCTGGCCGGCTGAACTATGCCGACTTTTCGCGCCTCGCGCTCTACCACCCCACCGAGGGCTACTACCGCCGCGAGCGCACACGCGTAGGCAAAACTCAGGGTGCCGATTTCTACACTTCGGTGTCCGTCGGTAGCGTGTTTGGCCGCGTCATTGCGGAAGCCGCACGCCAGTTGGTCACCCCCGGTAACCCGGCCGATTTCACCCTGGCCGAGATCGGTGCCGAGCCGGAAGGCGGCATGTTCGCTGGCATCGAAACCGGGTTTGGCGAGTTGAAATCGTTCCCTCTGGGTACTGATTTTCAGCCCGACGAACACACCGTGCTCGTCGCGAATGAAATCCTCGACGCCCAGCCCTTTCACCGGCTGGAGTTTCACGACGGTGCCTGGCGCGAATGGGGGGTCGCGGTCGATGGCGATATGCTGCGCGAAGTCCTGCTTGATGCACTCAGCGCGCCCGTTAAGGCGCAGCTCGCCGACGTTTTACCCGAGCAATCGCTCCCCGGCTACCGGCTCGATATCGCGCTGGAGGCGGAGTCGTTGGTCAGGCAATGGGCGGCGGGCAATTGGTCCGGCGCAATGATTCTGATCGATTACGGCAAAACCTGGCCCGAGCTGACCACCGTCACCCCGCAAGGCACCGCGCGCGCCTACTACCGCCACCAACAGCACAACGAGCTACTTGCCCTGCCCGGCCACCAGGACCTTACGACCCACGTTTGCTGGGACCGCATTGAGTCCGCGCTATCGGCAACCGGGTTTGCCCCGCAGCCCCTACAGCGCCAAGAGGCGTTTATCGTCAAGCGCAGTTGGGCCGAGATCGAGCGCCTGAGCGCGGACGCCGACGCCCGACGTGAATTGCAATCACTGATCCACCCGAGCGGCTTTGGTTCGAAGTTCCAGGTGCTGGCAGCAACGCGCTAGCCGCCTGCTTCGCCAAGCGGATGCGGCAGGCACTGGAACCAGCACTGGAATTACTTTGCGTCTTAAAATGGCACGTATCGGTGACAGGTCGCTGGCGGAACGTGAACCTCTGTGTTCGCATCGTGTCATGCTGGCGGAACTCAGGTTCCCAGTTCTGCTTCTGATCCAACACACTCTTTAGACGGTAGAAAAGGCAGACTGATTGTAGGCAAATGTGGAAATTTGCGATCCGCCATCCAGGCGTGGTGCGAACACAGAGGTTCGCGTTCCTTTAGGCACCACTCGATAAGCAAAAAAGCCACCGGAAAACTCCGGCGGCTTCGTGGTAAAAACACCTGACAAGACGCTTACTTCTTCTTGGAGGTCTTGGAAGCCTTCTTGATCGTCGACTTCTTCTCAACGGCCTTCTTTGCAGCCTTCTTGGCGGCGGGCTTAGGCTCTTCCTTCTTGGGTTCGGCCTTGGCTGGCGTTGCCTTAACGGGTGCTGCTGCCTTGGTTTCCACTTTCTTAGCTTCGACCTTCTTGGGCTCCTCCTTAGCGGCGGGCTTGGCGGCTTCCTTCTTGGCGGCAGGAGCGGCGGCCTTCTTCGCTGGAGCAACCTTCTTCTCCTGCGTGGGGCCATCCTTGAGGGCGGCCTTGGCGAGAGTCGGCTCTTGCACGGAGACCTTGGCGGTCACTTGAGCAAGCGGTGCATTGAAGGCGTCGGCCACGGCACCACCTTGCGGAGGCAGCTCGATTGCGTTTTCGCCGACGATGCGGTCGCGGACGAGGTAGCCGGCGGGGGTCCACTCACGCAGAACCACGGCTGGGAAGAACTTGCCCGTCGGGTAGTTCGGGTAGCCGTTGAACTCGATCGCAGAAGAAACTTCGCCGCCCGCAGCGGAGATGTATTCGACGCCACCGAGGTGAAAATCGTTACCCGTAAAGCCACCTGCGTTGGCCAGCGCCCAGAGCTCGATCACGAGGGAGCCACTGGTGGTGCCGGAAGTGCGCGGGTTACTGACGCCAGCCACTGCAGCGGAGAAACCATCGCTGCTGAGCTTAGCGGCGGCGGGCTGGATGAGCTGCGGGTGGTAGAAGTCTACCAGGTCGGGCATCACTACGATATCGTCGTAGGAGCCGGACTCGCCAGCACGCGTTACGACGAGCGCGATCGTGTAAAGGCCGCGAACGCTGTCCACCAGGGCCGCGTCGAGGGAAATGAATTCGAGATAGTAGCCACCGTAGAGGGTCTGCGTTTCAGCCTCAGCCAGGAGCACGCCGTCGATTTCCTCACCGGAGGGGGCACCATAGAGGGCCCACACCTGGAGGCGCGGAGTGCTGGCTTCGCCGTAGTTGTCCAGACGGCCAACATAGATGGAAGCGTTGTCACCATTGATGACTACGCTGCTGTGGCCACCGAACTGGAAGCCACTTTCTTGGGATTTTCTGCTGCTTGTGATCATTATCGTTTGGGTTTCTGATAGGCTGAGACTGCGTTTAACCCTTAGTATCGTTCAATGATGGTTGAGTGAGGATCAGCCTAAGAAGTTGTTGGAGAGTCTTTTTTTTAACCACGAAGAGCACAGAGAACACGAAGTTGAAAACTGAATAACAGGAGTCTGTGTCTCCGATAAAAAGTCTTCGTGAGCTTCGTGGTTAATTCTATAATTCGTTAAAAGTGCGTGGTTGGCGGAGGTCGAGCGTCATCGGGTAGTCCGCGGAGTGCTTGTCGCGGCGCTGCATCGGCTGCTGCCCCGGTGTGTGGCCAATGGCCTCAAAGCGGCTCAGGCGACGGCTTTCGGCGGCCAGCGCATTGACCGGAAAATCGTCGTAGCCACGGCCCCCTGGGTGGGTAACGTGGTAACGGCAACCGCCAAGGGATTGGTCATTCCAGAGGTCGACGACGTCGAAGGTCAGCGGGCTGTCGATGGTGATCGTCGGGTGCAGCGCCGACGGCGGCTGCCAGGCGCGGAAACGCACCCCGGCGACGAACTCTCCTTCTACGCCGGTCGAAGTGAGCGGCACACGGTAGCCGTTGCAATAAACGGCGTAGCGCTCGGGAATGAAGTTTTCCACTTTCACTTGCACGCGCTCGACGGAGCTATCCACATAACGCGCGGTGCCCTGCCCCGTAGCTTCTTCGCCAAGAGTCAGCCAGCATTCGAGGGCCTCGCGGATCTCAATGCGCATGCCCTTGAAGTGCGCCTCGCCATACTTCGGGAAGCGGAACTCAAAGTGCGGCGCGAACCACTCGATGTCGAACTCCATGCCCCAAGACTTGAGGTCAGCAAGCACGTCGTTGAAGTCGGCAAAGTTCCAGTGCGGAAGCATCCAGCGGTCGTGCAGCTGGGTGCCCCAGCGGACAAGGCGCTCGGGCTCAAACGGCTTGTCCCAGAAACGGGCGATCAAGGCGCGCAGGAGCAGGTGCTGCGTCAGCGACATACGGGCGTGCGGCGGCATTTCGAAGCCACGCATTTCCAGCAGGCCGAGGCGGCCCGTGTAACTGTCGGGCGAGTAAAGCTTGTCGATGCAGAACTCGGCGCGGTGGGTGTTGCCGGTAAGGTCCGTCAGCAAGTGGCGGAAAATGCGGTCGACCAGCCAAGGCGGGCACTGCTTGTAATTATCGATCTGCGCATCGAGCTCGCGGAAGGCGATCTCCATCTCGTAAAGCGAGTCGTTGCGCGCTTCGTCGATACGGGGTGCCTGCGAAGTCGGGCCAATGAACTTACCCGAGAATACGTAGCTGAGCGACGGGTGCTGGTGCCAGTAAGCGATGAGCGACTTGAGCAAGGTCGGGTTGCGCAGCATCGGCGAGTCCTTGGGGATGTCGCCACCGCAGACGATGTGGTTGCCCCCGCCCGTGCCGGAGTGCTTGCCATCCTGATCGAACTTGTTCGCGCCCAGGCGGCATTGCTTGGCGGCTTCGTAAAGGAACTCAGTCTTCTCAACAAGGTGCGCCCAGGAGCTCGAGGGCTGCACGTTGACCTCCACCACGCCTGGGTCCGGGGTGATCTTAATCGTTTCCAGGCGGCGGTCCAGCGGCGGCAGGTAGCCTTCCAAAATAACCGGCATGTTGAGTTCACCTGCGGTCGCCTCAATGGCGGCTAACAGGTCAATGTAGTCCTCGACCGACGGTGTCGGCGGCATGAAAATGAACAGGTTGCCTTCGCGGGCCTCCACGCAAAGCGCGGTGCGGATGATCCAAGGCGCAGTGGTGTTGTCCAGCGGCGTCGTGTCCGGGCGCTGCATCGACTCGGGGCGCGGACGCATGTGGACGGGAATTTGCCAGGTGCCGGGCGTTTGGCCAAACGACTTCCCGGGGCCAAAGCGGCGCATGTAGTCCTCCCACGGGTCAAAGCGATCCGTGAGCGGCACGTCCTGCAGACCACCGGCGCGGGCATGCGGCCCCGAGAGGTTGCTGGGGTCCGAACCGGCGCGGCGGTATTGGCTGGCCAACGCATCGTAGTCCGGCAGCGGCGGCGCGTCTTCGGGCATCGGCGCTTCACCGAGGAATCGGTAATCTGTCGGGGCCTGCCAAGGCATGGAGTCCAGCGGCAGGCGCAGGCCCATCGGCGAGTCACCGGGGAATAAAAACAGCGTTTCCTGGCGCATGAACCACGGACCCGTCAGCCACGCGTAACGGCCATTGACCCAGCCGCGCTCGATCGGCAACGCGCAGCCAATGACCTTTTTCAAGCCCTGCTCGAAGACTTTGGCCAGGCGCGTACGCTCCTCCTTGTCTTCGATTTTATTTTGAAGCGGGTTGACGTTGGTCGGCAGGCGACGCTCGCGCCACATGTAATACCAGGCGTCCTCATAGCCGTCCATGGCCATGTTGGGATCGAGGTTCAGCTTCTCGCAGAGGAGATTCATGAACTTGCGCGACTCGACCTCAGTGAAGCCATAGTCCTTGCGCAGATCGCCCAGCAGTGCGGGGTCTTTCCAAAGCGTTTGGCCGTCCTTACGCCAGATGCAGCTGTAGGACCAGCGCGGCAGGGATTCGCTTGGATACCACTTGCCCTGACCGTAGTGCAGGAAACCGCCCTTACCGTATTTGCCGAAAAGTCGCTTCAGCAAATCCTCAGACTTGTTACGCTTGTCCATGCCGACCGCGGAGATGGTCCACTCCGGGCTTTCAAAGTCATCAATCGAGACAAAAGTCGGCTCGCCACCCATGGTCAGGCGGACGTCTTTCTCGACCATTTCTTTGTCGATCTCGGCACCGAGCTGGACGATGTTTTTCCACTGCTCGTCGTTGTAAGGATAGGTCACGCGCGGCGTTTCGTGCACGCGCTGGATCCACATCTCGTGCTCGAACTCGTCCTTGACCTTGCCCTCTGCCGCGAAGCCACCGGTGATCGGCGCGGCAGTGCGGGGATCGGGCGTCGCCGCAAGTGGGATGTGGCCCTCACCGCAGAACAGGCCGGAGGTCGAATCGAGGCCAACCCAGCCAGCGCCCGGCAGGTAGACTTCCGTCCACGCGTGCAGGTCGCAAATGTCCTCTTCCACACCGGAGGGACCGTCGATGGCTTTCTCGTCCGCTTTGAGTTGAATCGAGTAACCGGATACGAAGCGCGCAGCAATGCCCAGGTGACGCAAGATGTTGACGAACAACCACGTAAAGTCACGACAGGAGCCAATGCCCAGCTCCAGCGTTTCCTCGGGCTCCTGGACGCCGGGGTCCATCCGAAGCGTGTATTTCAGCTCGTTGTTGACGCGCTGGTTCAGCTCGACGAGGAAATCGATGGTCGGCTTTTTACCGCGGTCCACGGAGTCGACCCACTTCTGGAGTAAAGGGCCGGGCTTCTCCGTTTTCAGGTATGGCTTCAGGTCATGCTCAGTCGCGTCGCTATACTCGATCGGATAATGCTCGGCATGGGTGTCCAGGAAGAAATCGAACGGGTTGAAGGCAACCATGCGAATCGTCAAATCGACGATCACCTCGAACCGGTCGGTCTTTTCCGGGAAGGCGACGCGCGCCAGATAGTTGCTGAAAGGGTCCTGCTGCCAGTTGATCCACTGGCCCTCGGGCTCAATGCGCATCGAGTAGGAAACAATCTCGGAGCGGCAGTGGGGCGCTGGGCGCAGGCGGACAACTTGGGGCCCCATCGTCACCAGTTGGTCGTAGCGATAGGAGGTCCGGTGGAAGAGTTTGACGTCGATAGCCATATGGCGGTGTCAAAAGCAGTTATTGGCCCAAGTAACATTCCGAAGCGGAACGAAGCTTGTGCTTAGTGCAGGTGGGATTTGGAAATTAAAATTCAGAGGGTTTCTAATAGCGACTTGTTCGTATGCCTTCGCTTTGATCAAGCCACCTAAAAAAGGCGCGTAACGTGAATTTCACACGGCCATTTCGTCAACATCAAATTTTGCACAAACTCCTGAATATTAGCAGTATGAAAATTTTTCATACTTAAGCGGCATTCTATAGTTTTTAAGTATGAATAAAAACTATGGTGAAGTAATTCGCAATCCTCACAGATGCGAAACCGCTTGATCATCGTTGATCAAAAACAAACCTTCAATGATAATATTTCACAAGGAGCTGATTGCGTGCTATTTACCAAAATACCTCAGGCACTCACCGTGCTCGGAGCCATGCCCATCACTTTGCGGAAAACGCGGGAAAAATGCAGCGGATCCTGAAAGCCAACCTGCTCCGCGATATCCATGACGCGCAGCCGCCCTTCCTTTAGCAGACGGAATGCCTCGTTCATTTTCATGCGCAAAAGCGTCTGGTAAGGCGACTCATTGTGGTAGCGCTTGAAAACGCGGCATAGGTATTCCGCGCCGTAGCCGGTGCGATCAGCGAGCTCAGCCAGGGAGTTTATTTCGCAAAAATTCTCGTGCAGCACCTGCATGACGAGGTCATAGACCTGAGCCGGGCCATCCTTCGGCGTGCGAGCCTGCTGGGAATCGCGCCGAATGCCGGTCGTTACAATCAACTCTAGCGCACTAAGCACGGTCGCCTTCTCCACGTAGCCATGCACGCCCTCGTGGATCAATTGGTCCAGCACATCGCCTTGCATGGGTGGCATGGCCAACGTCCGCGCCGATCCCGGACTGAGCCCTACCTGCCTCCATCGCTCCGGGAAGGCGGTGTCGTTACGACAGAAAAAGTATTTATGAAAGGGGCGGTCGGCGTGGTTGTAAAAATGGATTGGAATGCCGGGCCCATAGCAAATGACCGATCCGCTTCTCAACAAATGCTTCTTACCCCGCACACGGACCTCGCCCTCCCCCTCGTCTATATATTCTAGAATCCAGAATGGAAAAGATTGCCGGTCGATCAGGTAGTCAGGGGCACATACCTCAAACCCGGCAAAGAACACGCCCGGGGCCCGTGGCCTGCGTGTAAGCGACAAGTAGCGCGATTCCTTTACCTGCGGAGACAGTTCGATCGAGAGTTTACTCACCCTCAAATGGTTAGCAAAAATATCCATGGAGTGCTACCTATTTTCTCTCCCAAAGTGCGCTCAAGTGGCGGAGAAATCACGCGAATGAAAACTTTTTTCAAAAAATTAAATTTTTCCCTTGCGCGATTCATACTTCACCTGTTTGTTTCTCGGCTTTCCTCGATGCAGGGTGGAGCAGCCCGGTAGCTCGTCAGGCTCATAACCTGAAGGTCATCAGTTCAAATCTGGTCCCTGCACCCAATTTACAAAGCCCGCTAAGACAACTACTTAGCGGGCTTTGTATTTCAGTGATCCGAAAGAACGTCGGCAAGCAATGCGGGAGGATTTGTTCTCGTCTTGCGACGGCAATTTCACAAGCTGTCTTCACAGGAAAATGAAGCTCAAGGAAATCGCTAGAAAAGTTTTAGAGGAGTGCCAGGTGCTTGATAAGCGCACGCCGGCTGACCAGCTCCCGGCTCCTGAGCCTGGCGTCGCCAATCGACAAGCTCAGGGCCCAAAGCTGATCGCGATACACGGCATCCAGCAGCGATCAGGCACAGTATTTCTGGGCGAGCTCATCCGCCTGCATCCGCAGGTTGAGGCGTTTCCCAAAGACATTTGGGAGGCACCCCTGCTCCCCAACATTCACCACATCGAGCACTTCGAAAACGACTTCTTCCAGCAGTATGAGCAAAACCGCGACAAGCTGCCTAAGCATTTCTTTTCTCAGTTGATGGGACGCGCATTCTTGGAGCAGATCCAGGAAACGCCCGGAAAAACCATCCTACTAAAGGTGCCCTCCGTGCAGCACTTGCAGTATTTCCCGGTCATGTTCCCCGGCCAGAAGCTCGTCATCATTATTCGCGATGGCCGGGACAATGTCGCCTCGACGATCAAGACCTGGCCCGACACCCCGTTCCAGGCCGCCTGTGAGCGATGGAACCAAAGCGCACGCGAAATTCTGGCTTTTCGTGAGGCCTACGGCGATCAGTCCTTTTATACGCTCGTCCGCTTCGAGGATCTCCTTGATCAGCAAGAGATTACGCTCAAATCGCTACTCGAGAGGCTGGAGCTTCCGCGATCAGAGTACCCCTTTAATTCCACGGACGAGATCGAGGTCATTGGGTCATCAGACACCGCAGACCAAGGCACGCCTAACTGGGATGGCGTAAAAAAACCGGCCAATTTCTCGCCCACGAAACGCTGGGCGGACTGGTCCAGCGAGCAACTGGATCAGTTCAACACGATCGCCGGAGAATCCATGCGCGCACTTGGCTACACAGATTAGCCATTTGAGGGCCGGCGAAAAGTAATTCACAAAAATAGCGAATTCCGGCTTGCCAGCGGGAATCCGCAGCCTAGTCTTCCGCCCTTCATCTTTAGCTGCGGCGGCTTCCCGGGCCTACTCAGCGTTAAAATGAAAACAACCCGAATCGGCACGTTCAACTACGAACAAGCCACCCATTATCCAAGGTTCGCCCAACGCCGGGACTGGCGCGAATACGGAGCACAGAAAAACTCAAATGAACATCACTGTAAAAGACCTCCTGGACGCAGGCGTCCACTTTGGCCACCAGACTCGTCGCTGGAATCCGAAATCGAAACCTTACGTTTTCGACCACCGCCACGGCATTTCCATCATCAATTTGGAAAAGACCTACGCCCTCCTCGAAAAGGCCTATGCCTTCATCGAAGAGCTCGTCGCCAGCGGCGAAGACATCATGTTTGTTGGCACCAAGCGCCAGGCTCAGGAAATCCTGCGTGAAGCCGCCACCACCTGCGGCATGCCTTTCGCAGTAAACCGCTGGATGGGCGGTGCGCTGACCAACTGGACCACGTCCAAGGCCAGCCTCGAAAAGTACAAGCGCTACCTGCGCATGGAAGCCGATGGCTCCCTGCAAAAGCTGCCCGGTAAGGAGCAAGCCGCGATCCGCCGCGAAATGGCCCGCATGCACCGCAACTTTGAAGGCATGCTCGAAATTAAGGGCATCCCGAAGGCTTTGTTCATCGTCGACGTGAAGAACGAAAACATCGCCGTCAACGAAGCTCGCCGCCTCAAGATCCCGGTCATTGCTCTGGTTGACACCAATTCCGACCCGACCATCGTCGACCTCCCGATCCCGGGCAACGACGACGCCGTGAAGTCCATCCGCCTCGTCACCGAGGTCATCATGGAAGCGATCCAAAACGGTCTGGCCCGCCGCACCGAAGTGCGCAACGCACCGCAGCAAGGCGTTCAGCCGATCGTTCGCACCGACTTCGCCGAAAACGAGCCGGAAGTGACCTTCGCCGACGACATCGTCCTGGACGAGCCGAAGAAGCCAGCCGCAACCGAAGAAACTCCCGCTGAGCCAGCCGCCGAAGAAGCGCCTGCCGCAGAAAAGGAATAAGTTTCCCACCGATTAAAAACCCGAACGAAACAACTACCATGTCAGCAATTACCGCAAGTATGGTCAACGAGCTCCGTCAACGCACGGGCCTCGGTTTGATGGACTGCAAAAAGGCTCTCGTCGAATCCGGCGGCGACCAGGAAGCCGCCATCGATCACCTGAAGAAGAACGGCGCGATCAAGGCAGCCAAGAAGGCCGGCCGCGAAGCCAGCGAAGGCACCGTCGCCAGCTACATCCACATGGGTGGCAAGGTCGGCGTGATGCTTGAGCTCAATTGCGAGTCCGACTTCGTTGCCAAGAACGAAGACTTCCAAAATCTCGCCCGCGACATCGCCATGCACATCGCTGCTGCTGCGCCTGTCGCTGTGAGCCGTGAAGACGTTCCTGCCGATCTCATCGCCAAGGAGCGCGAAGTTGCCGAAGCCCAGGCTGAAGGCAAGCCCGCTCAAGCCATCGAAAAGATCGTCGAAGGCAAGGTAAACAAGTTCCTCTCCACCGTAACGCTGCTCGACCAGCCTTACGTGAAGAACACCGACCAGACCGTTGGCGAACTCCTCACCGAGTCCATCCAGCGCATCGGTGAAAACATCAAGGTTCGCCGCTTCGCACGTTTCGCCATCGGCGAATAATCATGCGTCGCTTGATCGACTAATTTGCAGGCCTTCGCTCCTCTGGAGCGGAGGCTTTTTCTTTGAATGAGCGACACGCCCCCACCCCACATCATCGTTGTCGGCGCGGACCCGGCGGGGGTCTTTGCTGCGATCAGCGCGGCGACGAATAACCCCGAGGCGAAAGTTACGCTGCTGGCGGAAGATACGCTCCTGCCCACCTGGCGCAACAGCGAGCCCTTCTGCTGCGGCTTGACGCGCGAGATCTGGGACCCCGCCGAGTTGGTTTCCCACTTGGTCGCAGGCGAAAAGGAAATGATCGGCCCGTTCACCCGCTACGGGCCGGGCGACTTTGAAACCTGGCTCGAAGAGAACGGCCAAGCCCTCGACATCGATGCCGAGGGCCGTGCCCACATTAGCGGTGCCAATACCCAGGACATCGAGTCATTTTTCGTGGCTCAGCTCAAGGCCTGTAGCGTCGAAATCAAGGAGCAAGCGCCTTTGCGCGCAGTGGACGTCAAATCGACCGGCGGCTTCTGGATCACCCTGGCTGACGAGCGCACCTTACAAGCCGACCGACTGATCATCGCGGGCGGTGGCTTGATCAGCAGTCCGTTGCGGCGCGTCATCACCACCGACTTCAAGCACGACATCACCGAGTGCTTCCCTGCGTTGACCGGCTTTCAAACCGTCGACGACCCGCGACTACGCGGCATTACCGGTGCCCTTCCCGGCCAGCGGGAGCTACGCATCGGCGAAACGGATCGCGCTGCCACGGGCCGCATCACGCTGGAGCCATGGGGCGTCAGCGGACCCGCCACATGGGAGCTCTCCGCCCGCCAAACTGAATACCTGCACAAACTGCAGAATCGCTTCCCGCTGCGCATTAGCTGGCTGCCCGGTGGATCGCGCGCGGCGGCAAAACTGATCGACGAGCAACTCCGCCAATTCCCCAATGGCAAGATCGGTGCCCTGGAGCATGAGCGCTTGCCAAGCCGTTTATGGCATAACCTGCTCAACGCCGCCAAACTGGATACCGAGCAATCCTGGGATTCCCTGACTCCACCACAACGCTCGGCCCTCGTGCGCGAGCTGGCCAGCGGTGATTATGAAGTCGTCAAAAAGAAGAACGTGCGCGGCGTCAGCAGTGTGTTAGGCGGGGTCGCCAGCGAGCAGATCGACTTCCGGACCCTCGCCAGCCGACTCGTGCCAGATTTATATTTCGCCGGCGATGTGCTCAATGCGACCGCCGTTTCCCCGGAGTTGAATCTCCAGATCGACTGGACTACTGGCTGGATCGCGGGTGCCCAGGCGGCTGGTGACAATCAATAATCTCGGCCACAATGATGAGGCGCAAGTGCCTCCCAAAGGAAAAGGACGCCCACTGCTGAGCGCCCTCTTCCTTTTTAACCACTGCTTTCGCTTACGCGAAATTGTTCGTCAGGCAATCGCCTCCAACAAGTCGTCCTGCTTGTCGTCCGCAGTGTGGACGGCGGCAGCTTGCGAGGCACCGGTCATGTGCAGCATCAGCTTCATGGCGTTGACCACATCCTGCCCGGTGAAACGCTGCATCTCCATGGTGCGGGTCACCTTCTCGGCGATGGTGTAAGGCTTGGCCCAGTGGCGCAGCCAGTATTCTTCCAGATAGTGGGCGGAGGTCTTGCCGCGCTCGACCATCTCTTCGGAAAGGTCCTCGATCGGGTTGCCATCAAGGTTGATCGCGTCAAACGGAATACCGTGATCCGGCATGTCGCGAAGGATCGCTCTACGCACCTGATAATAGTGAGTGAAGCGGTTGCCCGACAAATTCAGGCGGAAACGGCGGGCACGGCGCACCACGAAGTAGATTTCTGGCGGGAGGCTTTCGAGCTGGAGGTTCGACAAGTCGACCTCGTAGTTGTCGTAGCGGGAGGCGTCGGTAATAATTTCCTGTAATCGGTATTTGGCGACCAGGTAGTCGCGCTGACGCTCCTGGTCCCAAGACGTGAAGGCATCGATCTCTACGAGATGAGTCTTGGCCGAGGGCGTTTTGAGAATTTCCAGAATCAGCGATTTGGGGGCTTGAGCCAGATAAAGCAGCTCGTCGACGGTCAGGTAGCGTTTTTTGTGTTTCATGATTCGATAAGGGGGATCGATAGTGAGATTAGATATTGGAGATCATTCAGCCTCCTCCGATGAAACTACCCTATCAAATCCCCCGAAAATCACGAAGTTTTATCCTGCTGAAGAAAACGTAAAACTCCAGTGACCAAGGGATATAAACCCCAATAAAGCCAGCGATATACAGTAGTTTTCCCAGAACGGCTCATTGAGCCTCGCCTAAGGACTCCAAATGGCCCTATTGCCATTTACAGCCTAACAGGCCTAACAGAGCAGCAGTGGGCAGCACATACCAGCGTTCTAGCTGGTTTTTACCGATTGCTGGCAATACGGAAGCGTTTTAAGCGCAAACATTTAGCGTAAAAAAGCTTGAACTTCGTCGCAAAATGCTGATTTTCTCTCGGCTTGCGTTAGAAGCCAGGCTACTTGCCGTAGTCTCGCTTCCACGAATCCAGCCACAACATATCGGCTGTTAACGGCACCTCCGGCGCGTCGCGGGAAGTGCGATTCCGAGCAATTTCGGAGTCCCGGCGTTCGTGAGAAACAATACACATACAATGGCTAGTTCCACCGCAATCGATAAAGACAAGATCATCGCTGAATACAAGACCCACGAGGGCGACACCGGTTCGCCCGAGGTGCAGATCGCGCTGCTGACCGCACGCATCGTCCACCTCACCGAGCACCTCCGCTCGCATCGTAAGGACTTCCACACCCGCCGCGGTCTGATTCAGATGACCAACAAGCGCCGCAAGCTGCTCAACTACTTGCGCCAGAACGATCTCGAGCGCTACAAGAACATCATTCAGCGCCTCGGCCTCCGCCGCTAAGGCAGCGTGCCGCTGCACCCAGAGTTTGGGCTACGCCCAATTGACTCATGGCTCACTGCCCTTTTCTAGATCGATCATCTTTTTAACCGCAATAGCGGGCCGGGTAACTCCGCGCCCGCTTTTTTATTGAACCCTCAATCCCCTCCCCAATGGAATTCGTAGCCATGCTCATTACTGCCCTCTGGGTTTTGTTTTGGCTAGGCATGGCTGCTTTAAACATCTGGCTCGGTTTATATGTCCTCCTCGACGCCAAAGCTTATGACGTTCGCAATGGACTTTTCCTCGCCAGCCCGTTCCTCTGGGGCTTCATTGTCTTGCTGACTGGAATAGTTGGTCTTGCCCTCTACTGGCTCGTTCACTACTCCACGCTGCGAAGATTTTCTGAAAAAACCCGATACTAAACACGTCTGCGACCGCGTCCGATCCGCCCGCCGACTCATCTAATAATAGATACATGAAACAAGAACATAGCGTATATATCGAATCGCTCGACATCACCATTGCGTCGGGCACCATCGCAAAACAGGCCAACGGGGCTGTTACCATCACTAAGGGCGAGACCACCTTGTTCGTCTCCGCCACTGCTGCCAACTCCCTGCGTTCTCCCGACCAGGACTTTTTCCCGCTCACCGTGGACTACCGCGAGCGCTTCGCCGCCGCCGGTCGCTTCCCGGGTGGTTACTTCAAGCGCGAAGGCCGCCCCTCCGAGAAGGAAATCCTCACCTCGCGCCTTTGCGACCGTCCGCTGCGCCCGCTCTTCCCGAAGGGCTTCCTCTTCGAAGTGCAGGTCATCGGCATCCTCATGAGCACCGACTTGGTCAACGATCCGGACGTGCTGATGGTCAACGCCGCTTCCGCCGCCTGCTTGTGCTCGGACATCCCGTGGCACGGCCCGATCGGCTGCATCCGCCTGGGTGAGATCGACGGCGAGTTCGTCGTCAATCCGACCCACGAAGAGATGTTCGAGTCTACTCTCGACCTGATCTACGTCGGTAACGAAAAGGAAATGATGATGATCGAAGGTTCCGCGGACCAGCTTCCGGAATCCCGCTTCATCGAAGCTCTGGAATACGCGCAAAACGCTATCCAGCCGCTCATCGCCGCTCAAAAGGAACTTGCTAGCAAGGTCGGCAAGAAGAAGAAGGACTTCGACCTCATCAAGGTGCAGGACGACGTGCTCGCGCTTTGCCGCGAAACCGTTGGCGAAAAGATGCAGAGTGCTGTTTTCCAGGACTCCAAGGTCGAACGCGGCAATGCCGTTTCCGCCCTCAAGGACGAAGCCGTCGCTGCCGTCAAGTCAGCTGGCCTCGTCGAGGAAGACATGGTTGGCCCGCAGATCAACATGGCTTTCGAAGTTCTCCAGGAAGAGCTTTACCGCGAGAATATCCTCGTGAACAAGAAGCGCGTTGACGGCCGCGGCCCGGACGACCTACGCAGCATCCACTGCGAAACCGACGTCCTCCCTCGCGTGCACGGCTCCTCGCTGTTCCAGCGTGGTGAGACTCAGGGCATCGTTTCCCTGACCCTCGGCACCAGCAAGGACTCACAGGACCTCGACGCCCTCACCGGCGGCGTGAAGAGCAAGAGCTTCATTCTTCACTACAACTTCCCTCCGTTCTCCGTGGGCGAATGCGGCCGTTTCACCGGCCCGGGTCGCCGCGAAATCGGTCACGGCGCACTCGCCGAGCGTTCCTTGCTCGCCGTTCTGCCTGGTGAAGATGAGTTCCCTTACTCGATCCGTCTGGTTTCCGACATCTTCGAGTCCAATGGCTCCACCTCGATGGCTTCCGTCTGTGGCGGCACCCTGTCCCTCATGGACGCTGGTGTTCCGATCACTGCCCCGGTTGCCGGCATCTCCGTGGGTCTCGTGACCCGTGGTGCCGAGGAAGGCAACATCACCGAAAGCGTCATCCTGACCGACATCATCGGCGCGGAAGACCACTTTGGCGACATGGACTTCAAGATCTGCGGCACCAAGGAAGGCATCACTGGCTTCCAGCTCGACCTGAAGATCAAGGGCATCCCGATGGAACTCGCCAAGCAGGCTATCTACCAGAACAAGATCGCCCGCGACAAGATCCTCGACATCATGACCGCTTCCATCGAAGCGCCGAAGCCCGAGCTCAAGCCTTACGCTCCTCAGATCGAGCAAGTGCAAATCGATCCGGAAAAGATCGGTGCCCTCATCGGCCCCGGCGGCAAGAACATCAAGCGCATCACCGAAATCACCGGCGCGCAGATCGACATCAACGAAGACAACTCTGGCCGCGTGCTCATCTTCGCCAACAACAGCGAGTCCATGCAGCGTGCGATCAACGAGATTGAACTCGTCACCGCCGAGATCGAACCGGGCAAGACCTACAAGGGCATCGTCCGCGCGATCAAGGAATTCGGCTGCTTCGTCGAATGCCTCCCCGGCAAGGAAGGCCTCGTCCACGTTTCCGAACTGGCTGAGTTCCGCGTCGAGAAGGTGGAAGACGTCTGCAAGCTGGGCGACGAAATCCTCGTCAAGTGCGTCGGCATCGACGACAAGGGCCGCGTGCGCCTATCGCGCCTCGCAGCTCTCTGCGAAGCCCAGGGCAAGCCTTACGAGCCGAAGGGCCGTGACAGCGGCGGTGGCGGTCGTGACCGTGGTGGTCGTGACGGTGGCCGAGGCGGTCGTGGTGGCCGTGACGGCGGCCGTGGTGGTCGCGGTGGTCGTGACGGTGGTGGCCGTGGTCGTCGTCGTGACGATAACGACGGTGACTCCGGAGACGACAACAAGCGCGAAGAAGCTTCCTCCGAAGCGTAAGCGCCTGCCTCCAGATACTTTCAAACCGCGTCCTTTACGGGACGCGGTTTTTTATTTGCCAAAGACCCTTTATAAAAATAAATTTTAATTAATTAAATCAGCACTAAGACATTCCATACGACACATGAAAATCACCCATAACGTCGCTTTAGTCATCGCTGGCACCTTACTCATCGCGCTCCCGATACTGCATACGATGTTTCTTGAATACCAGTTGGTATCCCTAATGAAGCAGACCCAACAACCAGCAAATTTGAATTCAAGCTTATCGAGTACTTACGGCTGGTGGTGCCTTGGCATTGGCGCGAGCATGATCGGCGTAACTCTGCTTCCGCTGCTTGCACAATCCGAGGCGCAAGGCGCGGGAAACAGACAAGTCACAGGGAGCAGCTGAATAAACTCAGGGCCTGGCAATCATCACCCCTAAACTCGGCTAAAGTTCCTTTCGCCGCGGTATCGAATCCGACGCACCTACCCGTGTCACCGCGATTCCGGCTGCGTGGCAAGCGATAGTCAGCGCCGATTGCGCTTCGCTACCGGCTAGTATTTCAGCCAAAAAGTAGCCAATAAAGGTGTCGCCCGCCGCCGTGGTGTCTACGACGTCAACTGGCTCCGCCACTTGGCGAATGACTTCGGCGCCACGAAGCAGTTGCGCGCCTTCGGCACCAAGTGTCAACAGGATGTCTGCCCCCGGGTAGCGCTTGCGCAGCGCAGTGCCGACGTCAGCAACGCCTGCCCCGGCCAGCGCCTCCGCCTCAGTCTCGTTGAGGATAAACAAGTCCACCAATTCCAGAGGGAACCCGTGAACGGCGTCAGTCATTGGAGCTGGATTGAAGGCAATTTTCAGCCCGCGCGCTTTGGCCAGGCACATCGTTTCGCCGACGGCGTTGGTCTCATTTTGCGTCAAAAGCCAGTCGCCGGCCCCATAGCCCTGTAAGGCCAATTCGATGGCAGCCTTACTGATGCCATGGTTCGCCCCCGCGTGTAAAACAATGGCATTTTCGCCGCCGCTCGATATCTGAATCATGGCATGGCCGGTCGCCTCGGAGCCAACGCTCACGTGCTCGGTGCTCGCACCATCGCCCGCGAGCTGCTTGAGCAGCCATTCGCCGTCCTGGCCGATACAGCCCAAATGCGCGACCGGCGCACCCGCCCTGGCTAGCGCGATCGACTGGTTGAACCCCTTGCCACCCGCAAAAATCTGATAGTGCCTACTGGCCAGCGTTTCGCCTGGGCGGACGAAATGATCCACTGCATAAACGTGGTCTATGTTAATCGAGCCGAGGTTGAGGATACGAGACATACCCGTAGTTTGCGCACACATTTTACGACTGGCGAACCAGAATCTGCGCAATTGCTGAACGTATAAACTTAACGCGTTCAGTAATTTCACCCGAGAAAGTATTTTACGTTGGAGCCAACATCGCGATGCTTAACTACCATGAACCCCGAACTCCCATTAGAAGAACATCAGGCCGATATCTGCGTCGTCGGTGGCGGCATGGCCGGCCTGATCGCCGCCGTTTCCGCCGCCCGTCGTGGCAGCTCCGTAATCCTCGTCCATGACCGCCCCGTGCTCGGCGGCAACGCGTCATCCGAGGTCCGCATGTGGATTTGTGGCGCGCACGGTGCCAACATGAAGGAGACGGGTCTTCTGGAAGAAATTCAACTGCGCAACCGGCGTCGCAATCCGCAGGGTCTTTACAATGCGTGGGATTCCGTTCTTTTTGAATACGCCAAGATGACCCCCGGGCTGACCACCTTCCTGAACTGCACGTGCAATAACGGCATCATGGAAAACGGTCAGCTGCGCTCCATCGACGCCTGGGAAATGCCGTCGCAAACCTGGCGACGCATCACTGCCAAGCTTTTCATCGACTGCTCGGGTGACTCGATTCTGGCTCCGCTCTCGGGTGCCGAAACCCGCACCGGCCGCGAAGCCCGAGAGGAGTTTAACGAGTCCCTCGCCCCCCTACGCAGCGACTTGAAAACCATGGGCAACACCATCCTGATGCAGTTGGAGGAGACGCCCGAGCCGCAGCCTTTCAGCCCGCCGAACTGGGCCTACTATTTCGGCGACGATTCCAACCTGCCCTCACGCCTCGGCAGTGGTCTGGGCAACAATTTCTGGTGGCTCGAACTCGGTGGCCTCAAGGACACCATCGCCGATTCCGAAAACATCCGCGACGAGCTGATCAAGGTCACTTGGGGCGTCTGGGACTACATGAAGAACCGCGGTCCGCAGGCCGAGAAGCTCACCAACTGGCGACTCCGCTGGATGGGAGCCCTACCCGGCAAACGCGAGAATCGCCGCTATATGGGCGAGCATGTGCTCACGCAAAACGACATTTCCGCCGAAGGAAAATTTGATGATATCGTGGCCTACGGCGGCTGGTCGATGGACGACCACCACCCGGCTGGCCTCTATTATCCGGGCAAGCCTACGCTGTTTCACCACGCGCCGAGTCCATATGGCATTCCGTTCCGTTCACTCTACTCGCGTAACGTACCAAACTTGCTCTGTGCTGGCCGAAACATCTCTGCCACACACTGTGCGATGTCTTCTACCCGCGTCATGGCCACGTGTTCGATCATGGGGCAAGCCGTTGGTACTGCAGCCGCACTTTGCGCGACAAAATCCGTCCTGCCACGCGACATCAAGGGCCAACTGCTCAGTGAGCTCCAGCGTCAACTTACCGAAGATGACTGCTGGCTCCCCGGCCACGCCAAGCCATTGCCCGAAGCCATGAACAGCGCCAGCATCACCGCCTCCAACGGGGCCGCGACCGATGCCCTCCGCGATGGCCACGAGCGCATCATACAAGGTGAAGACCACGCTTGGGAAGGCGCGGCGGGCGATTCTATTTCCATCGAGTGGAGCGCCGCAACCGACATCGATTGCGTGCGACTGGTCTTTGACAGCGACCTGAACGATCCCAAGAAAATGCCGGTGCTCTACCCGCATGGCCGTGCCCTCGAAACCATGCCCAAGCAGTTGGTCAAGGCGTTCCGCATTGAGGCGCAAACCGCCGATGGTCAGTGGGAGACCTTGCACACCACGGAGGACAACCAGCGCCGCCTCGTCGTGCTACCCGTCAAGCAAAGCGTCCGCGCGCTGCGCTTTACCGGAGATGCTGCCTGGGGCGATTCGCCGATTCGCGTGTTCAGCTTTGAAGCTTCGTCGGTCGCAATCCCACTCAGCACCGATCCTGCGGATGGCAAGAGCTGGCGCGAAGTGATGGACAGCATCAATCCGGATGACATGAAGGAGCCCGATCACGGCCTGGAAAATGCCTCACGCGGCCAAAGCCGGGTCGGCGCTTAATTGCGCGACGGAGACTTAAACGGCTTGCCCGTCACGGAATCGATCTGAATCGAGAGCTCCTCGATTTGGATACCGGTAAAATTTTCCACCTGCCGGATGATGTAGTCGCGCAGGTCGGCACAGGTTTGAATGGCTTCCTGCCCAAAAGGCAGGGAGACCTTCATCTGGATGCGAAAGCCTTCGGGCGTCTCCTTGATCTTGATTTTGCGGGCGGTCAGCTCGGGGGCCTCCTCCAGCATGCAGTGGAGGATCATTTGCGTGAGCGCCGTTTCTGAAATCGTAATGGAGCCCTTCGGGTTAAAGCGCGGGCGGACAACGGTTTTGTCGTAAGACTTGTTCTGCGTCAGCTTGCACATGCCGCGCTCAAACCACACCTTGAGCGAGCGTGCCCAAAGCTTGGGGTAAGCCTGCTGAATCTCAATCACCGGGATGGGGATCACGTGTTTGCCCGAGCTGCGTTCGCGCTGCGCGGTCTCGATCTCATCGCGAGTCGCAATGTCCTCAATGCGCAGGATTTCGCAGGGCTCCGGCAGGCCGAGGGTCAGGCAGTTACGGCGGACCATTTTTTCGCTCGTTCCCAGCAGCAGCACGCCATCAGCCTTCAATTCACGCAGGGCAACTTTCATCGCATCACGGTGCTTCACGTCGTGAAACATCGCCGTTTTAACGGCTGCCATATATGTGCTCTCCCGCTTGGCGGAATGACCGGCGATGATCTTACCGCGGTGGATCAGCAATCCGTCGTCAATGATCGCACCAATGCGGCGCGAGTCAGCGATCAGCCGAGCGCGGAAGCTTTTACCGGTCCCGGCCTTGCCCACCAGCGCATAGACCTTCATGCCGCGCAGTCGCCACTTGGTCTGATCCAGGGCGCGCTGAAGCTGAGTGACGAAACCACTTTTTCGCATTTCCTGAAGTTTGCCGCTGAAAGTCTTTTTGTCCACTTAGTGTTAAAAGTATCAGATACGTTGATCGACATCAATCGCAGTTCCAATAATATGTTTTCGCAAATCATCTGACATGCATCCGGGGGCAATTTCAATCCGCCCCCGCTTTATCTCCGAGTGATTGCACTTAATCAGCCCCTAATTTCCTTCTCACGCTGATCAATTTGCCCACCGCGTCGACCTATGATACGCCACCTCCAGCCGGTGATGCCCTTTGAGTAACGCCGCTCCTTGTGAACGCCCAATAACGCAAGGCAACCGCCTTTACGGGTTGCCAAGCGCTTCGCGTTGTTGCCCGACACCGTCTACTATCTCATCGAGAAGCAGACGGCGCGGATAAAGACATTAATGAGGAATCACGATGAAGCAGACGCTCATGATCAGCGTCGGGATCAGCGCGCCCAGCAGCAAGCCCATCGGGTTGATGCCTCCATCGAAATACTTGTTGAGGATGCTTTGACCAGCTGGATTCGGCGCATTCGCAATCACCGTCAGACCACCGCCGGTCACCGCGCCAGCAAGCACCGCGTATTGCAGGCTTTGCGCGTAGGCCAAATCGGCCCCTTCCTTGACGGTTTGCACCCCATGGTGGATTTCCACCGGGCTGAACGCCGGCACCTGTGAGGCCAGGAAGGTAATCGCGGCATTGTCGTTAAACGCAGTCAGGACCGTGGCCATGCAGAAGAGCGCAGTCTCACCCATGCTGGAGAGCACCGGCGCGATCCACCAACCCTGCAACCCGCCATGGATCACGAGGCCCGCAAGGAAGAAACCCACTAGCATCGGGCTCTTGATGTTCAAATCATACTGGTGGTGCTCGGTCGCCTTAGTGAAACCGAGGAAGAACAGGAATGCGCCCACGAAAAATGGCGGATGGTGCAGCGTAATCACCGTCCAGGCCAGGAAGCCGAGGTGCACCAGAATGACCCAAGCCGGTACGGGCTCTTCGACTTCCTCATCGCCCTCTGCAACAATGCCATGACGCAGTGCGCTGAGTTCCTTGCGGAAAATCATGAAGTAGAGCGAATTCGCAATGAGGATACCGAGGATCGCACGCCAGCCAAAGTGCGTGAACATAAAGGGCATGTCATAGCCCCACGGCACGGCGACCATCAGCACCGGCGGCGCGGCAAAGTGCGTCAACGTGCCCCCCACGGAGATGTTGACGAAGAGCAAACCGAGCGTTGCGTAGCAAAGTTTCTTGGAGGGCTTGAGCTTGTAAAACTGTTGGCCGAGCAACATCGCAGCAATCGTCATCGCGGCAGGCTCCGTAATAAAGGAGCCAAGCAATGGAGCCACGGTCATGATGGACAACCACCAGGCCAGCGGCGTGCCCTTGCCGAGATTCGCAAAAATGCGCAGGCAGGATTCGGCGAACTTCACCACCGGACGCGTCGAGGCGATCGCCATAATCACGACCACGAAAATCGGCTCCACGTAGTTACGCGAATCAATGTAGGCCACCGCGTCGCTCCAGCCGTGCGCCGGGGCAAAAACAATCGCCAGAAACAGCGGCACCACCCAGATACCAAAGATCGCCTCCACTTCTCCGAGGAAGTGAAACAGTGTGGCCTTGAACGAAACCGGCTCCTTGCCAGCGGGGTAATGCTTACCCTCTTTCTTGAGCTTTTCCTGATGCTCGTGCTCGTAGTGGTGCGCCATCTTGTTGAACTTCGCGCACATGAAGGTATGCGCGACGGCGAGCAGGAAGATCACCGTTGCCACGACGTTGAAGGGGTTCTCCTTGGCGCGGTGCATCAGGGTTTCGCCAAGGGTTAGCTGCTCCACGCCTTTCTCGGCGGCCATCTCCTCCTCCTGGTCCATGTAGGTGGAGAGTGGCGTGGGGAAATTGCTCGGTTCAGCGCCTTGGCCACCGCCTCCTGCCGCCAAGGCGGCTGGGGCTGCGAACAGTCCCATGAATGCAAAAAGTAAGAATGTAGCTAAGCGTCGCGTATTGGTCATTTCTAAATCAAGTTTGGGGTAGGAAAGCATATTCCGGGGCAATGTCCAGACTGACCGGCGAAAATCGACCCCGACGCACAATCGGGGGCATTTTTCTCAAAATATCAGGCAATGAATGCCTCGCAGGGTGGGCAAAGTCCCGATTTTTGCAAAAGCCTTGTTCTGGATTTGGCAAAATCAGGTAAAACCGGGCCCGCTAAAGTTTTGCCATTTGACCCTATATCCTTCTATATTAATCTGCCGTTTAGTTACATCGAACTATGCAGACGAGGCGCTCAGCTAACATACCGTGCAACCTACACAGGGGTCTGACCCTGACGGAAGTCATGATTGCCATGGTAATCTTTGTCATCCTGGCGGGTGGCATCATCGGGGCTGTGTTCACCGTGCGCGCCGATGCGGAAAACAATCTCTACGAGTCGGCCGCGCTCAATGTGGCGATCAGCTTTCTGGAGCAGCTAAAAAGCATCGAAACGGAGGCACTGCTCAACCCGCCGGTGAATGGCGAAGGTGAGAAATACCACACGTTCTTGATCGGCTTTGGCGAGAACTTCAACCTGCCGCTGTCCAAAGACACCGCGGTGCTGGTGCCGATTATTTCCAATGCCGACGGCACGGCCAAGAAAGAGCTCGAAGTCATCATCAATATGCAGGTGGACGAAGCCACGGATTTCGACGGTTTCTGGTTTGAGGTGGACTACACCTGGAAACACCCGACCACGAAGAAAGAATACTCCGGCGAAGTGCGCAGCTTTAACTGCGAAAAAGTCTCCACCTACTAGGGGCCATCATGAACACGCAGATGCAACACACCACACGTTCCAAGGCGCGCCAGGGATTTACGCTCACGGAAATCATCTTTTCCGTGCTGCTGGTCGCGCTGTTGTCCGTCGGCATGATGACGTTCATGCTCGACGTCGCGCGGGGGGTATTCTGGGGCACGGAAAAATCCGAGATCTCCGAGGATGTCCGCAGCTTTACCATGCGCCTGGCCGCTGAGACCCGCTCCTCCAACGCCGCCATTATTTACTCGAGCTTTGCCACGGAAGACCGCAACTCCGGCGGTGATCGCCGCGACGACGGCCAAAGCGGCGACTGCCTGGTGCTCGCCACGCTTCAGCCCCACCCCAATGCGGACGACCCGGAGCACTACACCAGCGTGATTGTTTACTTCCGCAAAGCATCCGATGACGAAGAGGACGGTGCCGGGCCGGTGTATCGTCTGGCTTGGTCGGCCGAGGATTCGAGCGACTATGTAAATGCCAGCGATACCTCCATCGAACAAATGCTGACCAAGCTGGCCGCAGATGATTCGGGTGATTACCCAATCGTGATTGAGCTTTCACGCGGCATCGCCAACGGCCGCTTATTTACCAACTACCAGCAAGGCAAGGTCACCGTGGTCAACGGAGAAATCCTGCATGGCAATAATGCTCAGGAAGTGACCAACACCTATAACCTGTCCATTTCACCGAGAGGATAAAGCTATGAAAACCAATCGCCGCCCTGGTAACACCATTATGCTGGTGTTGATCATCGCCACCGCGCTGGGAGCCGTTGTGTTCGCAGCCCTGCGCCTGGTCCGCCACGAGTCCAGCCTCAACAAGCGCGCCAGCATGTATCACGAGGCACGCCTGGCTGCGGAAACGTTGTTGCAGGCCAGCTTTGCCGACCTGCAGGAGCGCTTCGACAACCGCGTGGCATTCCCGGTCGATGAGCTATCGCCCAAGAAGAATCCCCTCGGCGTGCCAGCGGAATTCATCACCCGCTACGTGGGGGATGTCAATGCGCCCAACACCAATTTGCTCAACCCATCAGTCACCACCTATGCCACCATGGACGCCTACAACAGCGAGCCGGTCGAGGTCATCGGCGGGCCCGTCCAGCAAGGCACCTGGCGCTTCATCGACCCACGGATTCCCGGCAACGAAAACGACCCGCTCGCCGGCACAATGACCTTTATCCGCGCCGTGGAAATCCTGGCCAAGGCCACCGTCAACCGCAAGGGCTGGACCGATGAAAACGGCTCCACGGCCTACACCCGCCAGCTGCTTGAGGTCCGCGACGCCCCCCTCTTTGCCCATGCCATTTTCTACAACTTGCCGATGGAAATCGCCCCGGGGCCGACCATGAATATTTATGGCAACGTCCACTCCAATGGCGACATGTTCATCCAGTCCAACAGCGGGCTCACGTTCCACAACAAAGTGACAGCTGCGGGTGACATCTTCCACGGTCGCCGTGGCGAGTCCGGCCAGGGCAACAGCAACGGCGACGTGAAGTTTACCAACCGCGACGGCAAGCTGATTTCCATGAAGGAAGACAGCACTTGGGAAAAAGAAGCCCGGGATTTGCACAGTGGCGATTGGCTGATCAGCACCGCGAACAACTGGGCCTCCATTGCCAGCCAACTCTTTGATGGCAACCTGCTCAACAAAGCGCACGGCATCAGCGCGCAGAACCCGGTTGGCGTCATGGATTACGTGGAAGATACCAACTCCGGCACCTCGGCCAAGGAGTCGCTCAACTACGCTTACCAGCTCATTCAGCCAACACTGAAAAAAGCCGACCTCGCCATCCCCGACAAAGTCACCAACCCCACTGGCTATCAGGCCGCGATCGAGCGCAACGAAGTGGAGAAGCAAAAGTTTTCTTACAAGGCCGGGCTCACCGTCTCCGTCAGTGCCACGGGGAACGTCAGCATGTATAGCTACCAGCGCGATGGCGACGGCAACCTCACCTACGATGCCGCCGGCAATCCGAAAAAGACTGTCATTGAACCCAAAACTAGCTTTGTTTCCGTAAAGAAATTTGCGAGCACCGGCAGCGGTAGCAGCGAGACCGTCACTTCCGGCCTGCACGACAAGCGCGAAGGCGCGGATCTGAATATTGTCGATGTCGACGTCGGTCAGCTGCGCACCATCGTGCACAACAACGACAGTAGCGATTGGTCGAGCGGTGGTCAGCCCGCCAGTTGGTGGAACGGCGTAGTTTACGTCGAGTTCCCCCAGCAAAACGCCACCACCACCCGCAAAGACAATGTTAACCCCGCCATCGAAGGCTGGGGCGTGAAGCTGACCAACGCCAAGGAAATCCCCAACCCGAGCTATGGCCAAAGCAAGGGCGTCTATGGCACCAGCTTTGCCACCAACCAAGCAATGTACGTGCAGGGGCACTACAATGCGGATGGTAATGCCAGCACCGGCTCGCCCACCGAGCCGGACTCATCCAGTAATTTTGCCAAAACCAACGGCGAGGCACCCTCTGCCCTCATTGCCGACGCAGTCACCTTCCTGAGCACCAATTGGTCGGACGCCAACAGCGCCAAAGGCCAGTCCAGCCGTAACGCGTCGAGCTTTACCGAAGTCTCCGCCGCCGTGCTGACCGGTCTGGTGCCATCGGGCAAAACCGGTTCGAAATCCTACAGTGGCGGGGTGGAAAACTTCCCGCGCTTCCTGGAAAACTGGGGCGGCAAAACGTTCCGCATCCGCGGCTCACTCGTCGCCCTGTTCGAGAGCGAAGTCGCCAACGAGCGCTGGGGCAAAGGCGATGTTTACAGTGCCCCCAACCGCAACTGGGGCTTTCACGAAAAGCTGGGCGAAGGCTTCTACCCTCCCGGCACGCCGAGTACACGCACCTACCGTGGCCGTGATTACCGCGACTTGACTGCGGCTGAATACGAGAGCGCCATTGCGAAGATTAAGTCTGAAATGCCTTCCAGCAGCTAGTATGAATCGACTGTTCGCCCTCACATCTCTGGCCCTGTTCACGGCGCTGCCGATCAGCTTGCCCGCTGCCCCGGTTTACCCGATGACGGCGAAGATCGTTACCGAAAAACTGGAGGCCGTCGAGCTGCCGCGCATCCGACTTTCCGGCAAGCAGGACATCCAGATGGACTATTACGACGCCTTGGAAATCGCCAAGCCAAGTAACGAGTCGATGCTGCTCAAGCATCGCTTTTTGCCGAATCAGGAAATCTCGTTGACCATCTTTAACGGCTCAGAATTGCAAGGCGGCGTAAGCGTGGAGAGCGTCGCCCGCTACCTGCGCCGCAAAAGCGAGGAGGCCGCGCGCAACAAGCAGTTTTTCGAAATCATCACGCAGCCTGAAGGCGGTGAAGGCCCAGCCAAAATCCGCTTCCTCGGGGCCAAGCCCATTACCATCGAGTACGCCCTCACCCGCGATATTGATGGCAAAGTCGTTCGCTGTATCATCCTCGAAAGCTGGGCACAAATGGACGGCCAGACCTACCTGCTGCGCATTGAAGCACCGGAAGATCGCTACCAGCAATTCTTCGGCCTCAGCAAAAGCCTCGCTGGCAGCATGTATTTCGTCGAGTAGGCTAACGGGCCGCCAGTTCCGCGGCGAGTCGGCCACTGGTCAGCACCAGCGGCATGCCACCTCCTGGATGCGCCGAACCACCGGCAAAGTATAAGCCCTTCGCCGGGCCACGGATGCCCAGACGCAAAAACGCCGAGCGCCGGTCATTCGACGCTGGCCCGTAAATCGCGCCACGCCAGGCACCGTATTCGTCGCGCAAAAATGTGGGCGGCAAACTCTCGCGCCATAGCACGCGCTCTTCGCGGAACCACGGTAAGCGCCCGGCAAGCGTTGCGCGCACTTGTGCATCGTAGTCCTCCGGCCAATCGGGCGAGCGCTGGGTGTCCGGCGCATTGACCAAGACAAACCACGCCTCCTTCCCCGCAGGTGCCTGGCTAGGATCAATCTTGCACGGCGCGGCGATATAAATCGTTGGATCGCGCAGCGGCTGCGGGGCGTCAAAGAGATCGGTGAACTCCTGCCGGTAATCCTCGTTGAAGAAGATATTGTGGCAGGCCAGCGCCTCACATTCGCCATCGATGGCCAGCAGTTGCACGCCCCCGCTGCTGGAGGCCTCACGCGGCTCCCATTGCGCCCGCCATTTCGGCGAATTCGGATGCTCGCGGAACAGATTACCCGTCAGCGCCCCCACCCCGTCGGCGTTAATCACGACCCGGCTGGCGGCCAGGGTTTCGCCATCAGCCAGGCGCACACCGTTGGCGCGACCGTCGTTAAACAAAACCGTGTCGACCGGCGCATTGGTTCGCAGCTCCACGCCGAGCTCGCCAGCGAGCTTGGCCAGCGCCTGCACCAGTTGGTAAATGCCCCCCTGAATGTGCCACGAGCCAAAGGCCATCTCCACGTAGCTGATCACGTTAAACGTCGCTGGCGTGCGCCAAGGGTCCGATCCGTTGTAGGTCGCGTAGCGGGAAAACAGCTGCCTGAGCTCTGGCGCGTTAAAGTAGTGCTCCACCGCCTGTCGCAGCGTCCAAGGCCGCATCGCCGCCAGGCCCGCCAAGGCGTGTTTGGGCCGGATTTGCAAAGCCAGAGACGGCTCCAGCCGGTTGAAAAGAAACAGCGGCCCGCTGACCTCCCACAGGTCGCGGCAATACTTCATGAAGCGGTCAAAGCCGTCCACGTCGGTCGGGAAATCCTGCGCCACCGCATCGCGAAAGCTTTCCAGGGAGCCCGGCGCGTCGAAGGTCCGCCCATTGGCAAAGAAGTACCGACAGGCCGGTGTTACCCGGGTAAACTCCAGGTAGTCCTCACGGCGCTTGCCGACCTTGGCAAACAGCTCGTCGATGACGAAGGGCATCGTGAGCAGCGAGGGCCCGGTGTCGAACTGAAAGCCCTTCCATTCGCGCAAGTTGCACTTGCCCCCGAGGCGCTCGTTTTTCTCCAACAGGATGACGCGCCTGCCCGCGTGCGCCAGGTGGATCGCGGCGCTCAGGCCGCCCAAGCCACCACCGACCACGATTACCGGATCGGCCATGGCTTACTCGATGTTTTGCACCTGCTCGCGAATGCGCTCCAGCTCATTCTTGCACTCGATGACCAACCGGGTGATTTCCAAATTGTTCGCCTTGCTGCCGATGGTGTTTACCTCGCGGTTGATCTCCTGGCACATGAAGTCCAGCTTGCGGCCAATGGGCTCGCCGCTCTTCATCGTTTCGTGGAACTGCGTCAAATGGCTGGCCAATCGGGTAAGCTCCTCCTCCACGTCGCAGCGGTCGGCAAAGATGGAAATTTCCTTGAGCACGCGCTCGTCTTCCAACTCCAGTTCGAGGCCCGCTTTTTTCAAACGCTCCATCAAAGTCTCGCGGTAGTATTCGACGCTCTTGACGGCCAGGCCGGAGATTTCCGTGCGCCAATTTTCCATCTGCTCCAGACGTTGGCGAATGTCCTCAGCCATCGCTTCGCCTTCGGCGGCCCGCATTTGCGCCAGGGAGTCCAGCGCCTCGCTCAACGTGCCGGCAATGACATTCCACGCGTCTTCCCAGTCGATATCGACCTGGTTTTCCTGCGTGTAGGCGGCCAATCGCAGCCAAAAGCTGGCATCAGCCTGCAGATTGCCACCCGCGATCTTTTGCAGTTCCTTAAAGCGCTCTTGGATGATTTTGGCATCCCACTCCGTCTCGGGGCCGCTCAGGGCGCGCAGTTGTAGCTGGATGTGGAATTTGCCTCGGCTAAAGCGGCCGCGCACCTGCTCAGCGATTACGCGCTCCATGCCCTGCCATTCGCGCGGCAGTGAGGAGGTCAGCTCCAGGTTCCGGCGGTTGACGGAGGAAATCTCCAGCGAGGCAAGTCGGCCCAGGCATTCCACCTGAGCGCGCCCATATCCAGTCATCGAGTTCATGAGCAGGACGCTAATGCCTCGCGCCCGCAGCGCAAGGAGGAACGCGCATTTTGCATTGCCAGCTTGGCGCGATTTGCTAGAACGTTACCATGCCTAACAACAATGCTATTTGCCGGTTGCTCAAAATCGTGCTGTGCTTGTCGTGTGCTTCTCCCGCGTTCGCTCTCTATAATAATGGCTGCTTGATCGCCTGTCCCGGAGAAAAAGATTTAGCGGACACCTGGCTCGTGCAGGTAATACCGCCGCTTGAGATCAGGCAGCCAGAAGCGCCCAAGGAAACACAGTCAACGAAAGCTCCTGAGATCGATGCCTTCACCGGCGAGATACGCTTCCCTAGCCTGAATGCTCAGGATACGACCTTTGACGTGCCAGAAACCGATTTTTCCCATTATGGAAAAGCTTTTGGTTCCGATAAATAAACATACCCCTCCCTGTTTCGGATTTTCCAAAGGCGCACTGTAGAAGTTTCTCAACCTATTTCCCAACCCTATGATCAAAAAAGAACTTTCCTTCGCGGTCGCCAAAGTCCTCATTGCCGCAGCTTGGGTGGACGGCGTCGTACAGCCCGAGGAAGACCGTTTCCTGCGCGACTTCATTACGCGCATGCCCGGTATCGATGATGACGCCTGGGAGCAGCTTACCCCCCTGCTGGAGCGCCCGATCTACGAAGCCGAGCGCATTCGCATGTTGCGCGACATGCGCCTGCTGATCGCCGACCAAAAGGACCGCCGCTTTGCCATCCAGGCCATCAATCAGCTCTTTATTTCCGATGGCGAAATCGCCCCCGAGGAAGAAGCCGCCGTCCAGCAAATGGTCAGCATCATCAACGGTGACGAGACCGCCGTTTACCAAGAAATGCTGAAGATGATTCAGCGCCTGGCCTCGTAGTTTTTAGTAGCCCGGCCCCAGAAGGTCGACTTTGCCCGCGGGCCACTTAGCGCTAGCGGGATAAACGATCACATGGTCATTCCACCATGGATTTTGCTCCGGCTCCTCCGCGTGGGAGTTGACGAATACATTGCCCACCGTGCAAGCGCCCAGGCGGCAATAGAAGTCCGGCACCCCCGTTTGATAGAGGGATAGCTCGTAGCGCCCGTCGTCGACCGGAGCCAAGGCCAGCCGCACAATATCCGCGCCCATGCCACTACCACGCAGATCGGGGTCCACACAAACGCCAGCCAAGGCCAGCACTATGCGCTCCTCCCCATCGATGCTCACCTTACGCGCAAAGGTCTGCGCCGACGCTACGGCCCGTTCGCCCTGCCAGATCACGTAGATCGTCCAATCCGGCTTGAGCGGGTCCGAGCCACGCAGGCGCTCAACCATTTCACGAGGTTCGCCAACATTCTCTGGCCAAACGCGCTTGAGGAGATGCGCGATGGCAAGCCTCTGTTCGTCGGTCAGCGTTTCGGGGGCATGGGGCGTGATTTCTGGCATGGTAAATTAAGCACGAGTTGCAAGATGAGGTGCCAGTTGAGCAATCAACTCACGGGCGACATCGGTCTTGCTCGCCGGACCGATTCGCACCAGCGAGCCGTCTTTTCCGATGAGCGCGATTTCGTTGTGGTCGGATTCAAAAGCACCGCCGGCGGCGACGGAGTTCGCGCAGATAAAATCGAGGTTCTTCGCGGCCAGCTTTTTACGCGCGTAGTTTTCCACGTCCTGCGTCTCTGCCGCAAAGCCGACCACCACTTGGCCCGGTTGCTTGGTCGCGGCAACGGTCTTTAAAATATCCGGCGTCGGTTCGAACTCAACGGTCCAGCTAATGGCGTCTTTCTTCACCTTGTGCGCGGCGGCCTGCTTGGGGCGCATGTCGCAAACGGCGGCAGTCTTGATCAATACATCGCACTTTGGAAAACGACGCTGCACCGCGGCCAACATCTCCTCGCCGGTCACGACCTTTTCCAGCTCGACGTCTTCGGGTGCTGCCAACGCCACGGGGCCACTGACCAGCTCCACCGTCCAACCAAGGGCGCGCGCGGCTTCCGCGATTGCGTAACCCATTTTGCCGCTGGAGGGGTTGGTAATGAAGCGCACCGGGTCGAGCCACTCCCGCGTGGGACCAGCAGTAATCAGGCATCGAATGGGCCGCGCGTCACTCATGCCACTCACGATTGACGCCCTTCGCCGCTTGGCAATGCCTATTTGAGGATTGACTACGTTGCTTGTCGGGGCGATCACCCTCCGCATGCCGCAGCCACAGCGCGAAAACCTTCTGGCCAACATTGGCTTCAACCTGATTCTGCCCGTGTTGATCCTCAACAAGGGGAGCAAGTGGCTGCCTTCGCTGGACCCGGCCCTGATCATGGTGCTGGCACTGGTCTTCCCGGTGGGCTATTTCATCTTCGACTACCAGAGGCGCAAAAAGGCCAACCTGGTCTCGATCCTGGGCGCGGTCGGCGTGCTGCTAACCGGCGGCATTAGCCTGATGAAGCTCAACCCGATGGTCTTTGCCATCAAGGAAACCCTGATGCCTCTCCTGATCGGTGTGGCCGTAGTCGTCTCCACGAAAACGAAGAATCCGCTCATCCACGCGCTGCTCTACAACCCGGAAATCTTCGACATTGAGAAGATCGAAAACCGCCTCGACACCACCGAGAAAAAGACCGCAATGCAGAAGCTGATGCTTGGCTGCACATGGATCATTGCGGCATCGTTTTTGATCAGCGCAGCGCTGAACTTCTTCCTCACGCGCATCGTGGTAAAAACCGATCCACGCATCGACCAAGCCGCCTACAATGCAGAAGTAGGCACCCAGTATTGGATGAGCATTGTCGTGATCGGTGCCTGCACCCTCCCCATCACCCTCTACGCGATGTGGAAGCTCTTCAAAGGCATCGAAAAACTGACTGGCCTCAAGGTCGAGGAGGTCATGCACGGTGCCGAGCAGCCCAAAGACAAAGCCGAAGAAAACGACGTCAAGTAAGCGCGGTTACATTACCGTAATGGATTAAGTTCCAGTGGCTCAACACAGCGCTGAACGTTTTTAGCAAACGATTGCCAAGGTATCTTTAGACGGATAAGGCGCACTTTATCTTTGCATAAGGTCAGCGGAGAGGCATATCCATTTCCCATGCCTGATACCGCCCCGAATCTCGTCATTGTTATCAACCACTGGACCATGTGGAACCAGCTAAACGCCGACGGCGAGCCCTGGTCGGCCGAGGAGCGCATGGACGCCGTCGCCAAGGCCGGTTTTGAGGCCTTCACCTGCCCGTCGGACATCCCCGGTCTCCAGGCATCGCTCAACCAACATGGCCTGCGCTTCGCGGCAGCCTTTGACTGCACCCGTGTGGAGGAATTCGAGCCCAAGATCGCGGCCGGCCTCGCCATCGACGATGGCCCAATCAACGTCCAACTAGGCAACCACGACACGCCGATTGAGGACGCGATCCAGCTAACCATTGCCCTCATGGAAACCGCCGAACGCCTCGGCGCGGATGTCCATCTGGAGATGCACCGCGACACCTGCACCGAGACCCCGGAAAAGGCCTACGCCATCGCCGAGGGCTACAAGGCGATCAAGGGCGTTTACCCAAAGATCAATTTCGACTTCTCGCATCCGGCCTCCGTCAAGCACCTTGGCCCGCACAACTACATCGAACGTCTGTTTGAGAACGTGCCGCTTTTCCAGCAATCGACGCTCTGGCACATGCGTCCGTTTAACGGCCACCACTGCCAAGTTCCCGTCACCGATGGCCAGGGCAATTTTTCGCCGGAATACGAGGACATGCGCCCGTTCATCAAGCAGGCCTTCGCGCATTGGCTGGCCGGCCCGCAACCACGCGGCGAGCTGTGGGTCTGCCCCGAGCTGGGCCCCAAAATCGGCTACGGCCTCAGTTGCTTCCCCGACAGCTGGGAAGACTCCATTGTTTTGGGCAATGACATTCGCAAAATTTGGAATGAGTGCCTTAATACTTAGGTTATAAAACGCATCACCAATTAATTCCCCATTATGAAGGACAAGAAAATCGGATTCGTCGGCCTCGGCCGCATGGGCGGCAACATGGCCCGCTGCCTCAACGACAAAGGCTACAACGTAGCCGAAGTCTTTGACATCAATGCCGATGTCGCGCGCGAAATCAGCGAAGAAGTCGGCGCGAATGCCTCGGCTAAACTGGCCGACGTTACCGCCGGGTCGGACATCATCATCACCGTCGTCACCAACGACGCCGCGATGGACGCGATTTTCTACGGCGAAGACAACCTCTTCACCAACGCCAAGGGCAAGGTCTTTATCAACTGCGCCACGCTGACACCCGCCGTGCAGCAAAAGCTGGCCAACGCCGCGCAGCATGTCGGCGCACAGTGCCTGGAAGCCTGCATGGCCTCCTCCATTCCGCAGGCGCGCAACGGCGAGCTGTTCCTCATGATCGGTGGCGATGAGGCCCTCTTCAACGCCAACAAGCCGCTGCTCGACGACATCAGCAAGGCGCTACACTACGTCGGCCCGGCGGGCAAGGCCTCCGAGGTCAAGGCGCTCGTCAACATGGTCATGAACATTAACACCGCCGCCCTCGCCGAAGGCCTGGGCATCGGCCAGGCGCTCGGGCTCGACCTCGAAATGCTCTGCAATGTCTTCAGCCAAACCGGCGCTAACTCACGCGTTCTCGAAACCGACTCTGAGGACATGATTAAGCGCGACCACGACTGCTTCTTTTCCGCCGCGCACGCCGCGAAGGACTCCGGCATTGCGCTCGCTCTGGCCGAGGCAAACGGCATCGCTGCCCCGCTGGCCAAGGCCACGCTCGATCAATACACCAAGATGACCGAAATGGGCCTTGGTGAGCTGGATAAATCCGGCATCGCCGAATTGACGTTCAAGGGCCGCGCCTTAGGTTAACCCATGAACGAAACGATCAAGAATTCTGCTGGCGAGCAGTTGGACTATCTGTTCACGGCCGGCCAAGGTGAGAAAGTTGCCGGCTGGATCGTCGTGCTGGGCCACGGCGTCACCGGTAACCGCGAGCGCCCCGTCATCGCCGACACCGCTACCGCGTTGAACGAAGCTGGCTTCGATACCCTCGCCTTTTCCTTTGCCGGCAACGGCACCTCGGAGGGAGACTTCCGCGACGCCACGATCACCAAGGAAGTTGGCGACCTAACGAGTGTCCTAGACGCCGTCTCCGGCAGCTACGCAAACATATGTTATGTCGGGCACAGCATGGGTGGCGCTGTCGGCGTCATCCAGGCCGCAAAGGATGATCGCATCAAGGCATTGGTCTCTCTCGCGGGTATGGTCGACACCAAGGCATTTGCCGAAACCGAGTTCGGCGAAGAGACTCCCGATGAGGGATTGATGTGGGAGGATGAAGACTGCCCGCTCTCATCCGCCTACATGCAGGATTTGTGCGAAACGGTGGTCAGCGTCCTGCCGCAAGCTCAGCAGGTATCGGCCCCTTGGCTGCTTTTGCATGGGACGGCGGACGACGTTGTCCTGCACCGTGACACGGAGTCCATCGTCGCAGCGAAGGGCAACGCTGTGAAAGCAGTTTTCATCGACGGTGCCGACCACAGTTTCAACGAACCGGCACACAAGCAACTAGCGACTAAATCCGTGGCCAGTTGGCTGCGCGAAGTAGTAAAATAATCAGAGCCCAACAAATCGCGAAATACACTTATCCGCGATTAAGCTGTCCAAAAATCGGAATTAATGGTGTTATCGCGGTGGGTGATCCGATATTAGCTGGTTAGCCTAGTCTAAAGGCGGCAAGATGAATTAACTCGACTAAATCACACTAGTGATTGATAATCGACGCTTAGTCAAACGCTTGCCCCATGAAAAAACCACGGAAACACCATACCCCGGGTCGCCGACCAGGCTTTGCGCTAATCATTGCCCTAAGTCTGATGGCGCTGATGGTCCTGCTCACCGTCAGCCTGTCGACCATGGTCCAGGTGGAGCTCTCGACGACTAGTCATCAAATTGGAGTGGAAAGAGCTCGTCAGAACGCAATGTTCGGGATGCAGGTCGCACTTGGCCAATTGCAAAAGCATGCGGGTCCGGACCAACGAGCCACCGCCACCGCCGATGTCTACTACTCCGACCCGGATAACGTGGATCTGGATACCGCCGTCTGGTCAGACTTCAAGGAGCACCTGCGCTCTAAAATGAAGGATGCGGTGGATCTTTCGCGCGACACCTATCACTACCAAAATCCCACTTACATGACGCAGAACGAACGCAAAGTGTTCGTGGATTCAATTAATGCCGAATGGAATAACAATCCCGACCTCCAACCTCGCTGGGTTGGCGTTTGGGATACCAGCATCCGATACAACGGAACTGACAGCGATACCGTCACGGATTCCGGATATCATATTCGCGACCGTGTCCTGGATGAACACCAACCCGTCTGGCTGGTGAGCGGATTTGATGATGAAAACCGTAAGCTGGTAACGCCAGTCAATCTAAGCGGCGTAAGCGAAACGGTGACGATTGTAGACACCCAAAGCGTACCAGACCCCAATGACACCTCACCCAACGGAGGCATGGCAGCAGATGGTTTAAGTGGCATCGTCAAGGTTCCCAAGGTGGGAATATATGATGCCAATGGCGTAGCGTCGGGCGCATACGCCTATTTCGTGAGTGATGAAAGTCAGAAGATCAACGTGACACTCCGGGATCAGTTTTCCGGTGCAACTCCCGGTGGTGAAGAATATGTGCGACGTTTAATTTCGCCCCAGCGCAGCGGCTTAGAGGGAATGAGCTATTTCGACACCGCATTCGATGATACCCCGTGGGATGTGCATGACGACCAGTTTGA
The DNA here is from genome assembly GCF_027257155.1 of Cerasicoccus sp. TK19100. Classification (NCBI taxonomy): domain Bacteria; kingdom Pseudomonadati; phylum Verrucomicrobiota; class Opitutia; order Puniceicoccales; family Cerasicoccaceae; genus Cerasicoccus; species Cerasicoccus fimbriatus. The sequence goes on along the minus strand of NZ_JAPWDU010000005.1, from coordinate 444,007 downwards.
CACGATGGCCTCACTCTTTCAGTTGCCGCTCATCTCGCCGGATTCCAGCACTCAAAAGAACATTTCTGATTCATTGAAGCGGCAATTCCATTCGATCTCCACCAACTCCATTGGTATCTTTACCGATTCAGCTAGAGGCGGGCTTAAAAAGGACCTGACTCATTATTTTCAGACCGGAAATGGACTGAATGATAACGACCCGATCGCCGATCCTACTCTCTACGAAAATGACAGCCGTATTGGTGCCAGCGATGGCGGGTTTCCAGCAAGTGACTTGAACATCCCGCAGTGGGGACAGTTAAAAGAATGGGTAAACAATGTATCGGACAACTCCAGTGATCCAGTCCAAGTGACTGCGGACACTCGCCCGATGTTGATGCAATTTCGATTATTCTACGGCTTTTCCAGAAGCGGCGCGACGGTGAAGCTCCACGTATTACCAATCCTGGTGCTGTGGAATCAATTCGATGCGCCACTAGAGGCGGCGACATACCGCGTGCAACTGAAGACGCGCTATGTCATGGACAACGTTCGTGTGGCGACAAAGCTAAAAGTCAAAGCAGGAGCGACTGAGCCCTACAAGCATGATGATTTCATCGATCTGGATGCTAATCCGGAAGACAACACGGACGGTTTTACATTATACATCCCGGCGACTTCAGCAGACTACCACGGTGCATTACCCCCCAAAGGCGCTGTCATTAACGAAACAGATGATAAGGAGCCGAACTACTTGCGCTTTCGGGAGGCATTTTTCATTCGATCGCTCAATCCTCAGGATCTGGACGCAAACCAATTCCTGTCCAAGGATAATCAGAGAATACAGGGCGTCACGCTGAATGACCACGACAACGATCCCCTGACTCCGCTGGCACTGACATACGACTACATCGATAATGTGCCCACCTATATGTACACCCCGTTTCCCCTGGATGAAGACAATGAGCCCGTTGCCCTGGAATTTGTTTTTACCACAAGCTTTGAGGCCGGAGAGCATTTGATATTCACCCCCGTCGCTGACCAAAATTTGGACATTTCGGATAACCCGATTCAAATCGATCTGGAAAACGAATTTCTCAGCACGGGACCTGATGGCCAGGCCACCATTGATTTGTTTACCATCAATGGCCCCGCAACGGGTCCCGACGAGCGGATGAAAATCCATCAAGACCTCCTCACGGGTAGCTTATCCGGTGAAGCCAGAAATACCTTCGTCAAGGGCAGCAATGCCAACTTCGTTTTTAGCATGCTTGCCGACGATGAACTCATCCTTGCGGAGTCAGAGTATGGCTCCATGACACTTGGCGGCATTCGAGGTCATTTTTCAATACACGGAGGGCGGCCAAGGGCGAGTGAGGGCACACTCAATACCGACTTGAATGCAGATGGCGATACGAAGGACACTGTCGACGTTGCCACCTATCCGGCGACTAGCGGCAACGTGACTGAAGCCATCGAAAGCTATCCCTACTTCTGGCGATGGCTATATCACGACTATGGGATTGGTGTCCTTATCAATGAGTCCTATGAAGATCAACTCGCAGCGACTTCCATCCCCGGCGCAATTAATGATCCATCCATTGGCTCGAACGCCGCAGACATGGATAACCCGAATAACCCAAATTCGCCCATCGTCGCAGCGGCCATCTTCAAGATGGAACCCATTGCCCAGGATGCGAAGTGGAATAACGATGGCAAAGGATCCCTATCGAACTTCTATCGCGCTTTTGGCATCTATAACCTTTCGGCGAAGCAGTTGCAGGTCAATTCAGACATCGAGTTCTCTCGCGGCCAGTTTGGCAGCAACAACGAAGACGGTTTTGAACGCCCCACTGTTTTCCAGGCAGTTTCCATTCATAGCGGAGGCTACGGACCGGATATGAGGAGCGTAGGCGGTGCCAACAGTCCTTATGGCAGCATGCCGCCGTGGGACGATGAAATTTCCGACAACTCTTCAGGCAGAGCGCGCGCATTTAGCCTGATTGAGAATAAATTCCAGCCCGGTGGTAAATACAAAGCCCACTCGATTATGCCATTGCGCGCGGTGAACCGAAATCCGGATGATGTGCTCTCCATCGCCCAGCTCGCCCAGGCAAACATTGCACCCTACTTCTGGCAGCCGTCATTCGTCATTGGAAATTCCGAAGCATCCCCATACGTAAGCCGCAGCTCTATCACCGGCATTCATCGAACCATTTGGGATGATAAGGGTGGCTCCAACAACAAAGGCGAATGGGTCAGTGGAGTAAATAACCATGGTGGCTTCACCAAATACCTCGGAACTGATCGCGAGATCGATGTCCCGGCAAACACCATGGTCGATTTATCATATTTGATGAACGATGCCCTGTGGGATAGCTACTTCCTCTCTTCCATCCCGCAAACTGGCGACATATCAGCCGAAATAAGTGGACTCGAATCGCTACCACATAGCACTTATAAATTCCGGGATGATATCCTGGTCACAGAAGACAGAGTCCGAGATTTCGATGGCGCCGCTCGCTACTTATATAACTTGGGAAGCTTCAATGTGAATACGACCTCGGTCGATGCATGGAAGGCATTCCTAACGGCCTTCCGTGGCCTAACGCTTGAAGGCCAAGATAGCGCGTATGACAATCTAGGCAACATGACAAATCCAGCGGATACGTCACCCGTGGCCCACTCAACGACCCCATTGGCGGGTCCTGTTCATTTCGATCCCGAAAACCCAGACTTATCAACGTTTGGTGCCGTAAATTCCGAGCGTGACTACATACGTATTTTGGGAGGCTTCCGTTACTTGAGCGATCCCATGATCGAGGCACTGGCCGAGCGCATTGTTGATGAAATTCGTTTTCGAGGTCCCTTCATGAGTTTGTCTGATTTCGTGAATCGCCGTTTAGTCGAGCCAGATGGCTTTAACCGCACTGGCAGCGCTTACATGGTCGCGCGCACTCAATCAGACTCATCTGCTAATGGCGCTGGTACCAACGGATTTATGCCAAACACCTACGACCCATGGCCTGGGCTGACTGGTATCAACGGTGCCCTGCAGCGCGCGATTAACCTGTCCGGCATCAATGGCGGTCATAACTACATCGACGGCGTCGAGACTGACCAGGGGAATACCGAAAACGGCTTGGACTGGGTGTATCGAGCCCTCCCTGAGAAAGCTTTTGATTCTTCGACGGGTAAGTATAACGAATCAAATGGCACTGCTTTTACCCAGTATGGTGCACTACGCTGGTTTCTGGACACAGAGCACATGGCCGGAGCGCCGGCTGGGGAACAAGGCCATTACTTCTCGCATTCACCGGGCTTCATCAGCCAAGCTGACATTCTGTCGATGATTGGCTCGAAGCTTACTGCACGGGGTGACACATTTAAGATCCGGTCATATGGCGAAGCGAAGAATCAACTAACCGGAGAAGTCATTGCAACCTGCTGGCTAGAAGCACTCGTGCAAAGACTTCCCGATCCGGTCCACGACGCAGATGGAGACTGGGAGCCTGATGATGATTTCGGGCGTAAATTCAAGATTGTTGGATTTCGCTGGTTAACCGATGAACAGATCTAACCCCTTTCAATACCGAATCCGAATATGACCTTTATGGAATCTCTCCGAACGCTCTTTGCAACCTTCCTGCTTTACTCAGTCTGCTGCCTTTCAGTTTGGGCCCAGGACATCGTTCCTGAAGAAATGACGCGGCCAGAGAAAGAGTTGCCCACCGTTCGCTTGCAGCCAATTTTATTTTTCAACCACGAGCTTCCCGAAATGTATTATTTGGACGGCTATAATCAGTTCAAAAAACTATCGGTTAGCAAGAACCGGCCAGGTGCCCAGCAAAAAGTTCAGTTAGACGGCGGAGGATTCAGCCTGTATCGTAAGCAGGTTATCGAAGGCGTGACGAAGATGAGTAGAATCATCACGTTCCCCTATTCATCGAAGGCCGGGTCTGCGTATTTATTCTTTTATGCCGATGAGAATGGTGGCCTGAAATACCAGGTAGTGGAAGACTCAGCGGGTAAACATCCAGCTCAAACGGTTCGTTTTATCAATCTGACCGACAATGACATTATCGCCTTGGTCAACGATAAGACATATTCCCTTTCTCCGGGGGATGACAAAACGTCGCCTGAAGTGGGTGAGAACAACTTCCGCTTTCGCCTTTCCTATGCAATGAATGAAGGGGGCAAGTTCTTACAATATACTCCGGTGAAATTGTATAAATTCATCACCCCGAATTCGCGCGCGCTTATGGTCGTTTCCTACCAAATGGATGAAAAGGAAAATGACGGTAGCGGTCGCAGAGAAAAATACTGGCGCCCTTACATGATGAGCGCGATTACAAGGGTCCCCGAGAATAGCAATTGATCTCTGCCCAGCGGCGAGCCTGACAACAGGCAAGCCTTGGCAATAGAAACATAAAGGCTTGGTAATTCGATTACCAAGCCTTGCTAAATGTGAACGACCACAGGAACGCGGCAGGCTAGATGCACTACCGCGCCTGGCGATCAATAAAAGTCGTTACTATTTCTCCAGCGTCGGCCAGTCGTCCGTGCGAAACGGTGTGACCGGCAGACCATTACGATCCTGAAGATTGACCACTGGGTTCATTGCCCAGCCGTAGCGCACCGCCACCGGTTCGGCAACTTCATCACTCCAGACGCGGACCTGGTTTTTGCCGATGATCTCGGCATCGGCCCATACCCACTGCTGGTCTTCACCCGCGATGGCGAATCCATCGATTTCATTTTTGTCGAAGCTGTAAAGACCGGCATCGGATACATAGTCAAAGGTCAGCAGCGCAGCCTTCGGCGGCGTCTTAGTGTCCTCTGCGCCATCGACCTCGATTACCTCCATCTCGGCAAATTCGGGGCTGCGGTAGTGGATGTCGTAGCCATAGTCGTTCGCCAGCGCCCACAGCACCAGGCGGTTCGCCACGGTCTGCTTGTCGCGCGGGTGGATGTCGCGGCCTTCGCCAACGTCAATGATTACCGCTTGGCCGGAATTTGCCAGCGACTCTACAGTCTTGGTCTGCGCCTCACGCAGGCGTGCCCAATTGCTGTCGCCGGGGTTATCCTGCTCAGCTAGGTAGTCTGCGAGCTGCACGAAGTAAAATGGGAAATCGCCCTGCCCCCACTGCTCACGGAAATTGGTGACCATGATGTTGATCAATTCCTCGTAAGTCTCATGGCGTGCGGCATTGCTTTCACCCTGATACCAGATCATGCCGCGAATACCGTAACTCAGGAGTGGGAAGACGCCGCCGTTGTAAATATTTCCAGTGCGGTGCTGGTTGTAACGTGGGTCACCCGGCCAACGTGGTGACCGCCCCTTCTTACCATTGGCTTCCCACTCAGCGCGCTCCGCATGGTATTTCTCCACGTTCTGCTTCTGAATTTCATCCGAGTGCTCGCTGGCCTTCTCCTCCCAATACTTGGTGTGGTTACTGTGCTGATCGTATTGATCCAACAATTCGCGCGGCACCCATGCTTCGGCTGACGAGCCGCCCCAGGCATTGTGGATCAAGCCCACCGGCACATCGAGTGTCTGATTCAAACGACGGCCAAAGAAGTAACCCACGGCCGAAAAGCCACCGACCGTTTCCGGCGAGCAAACCTCCCATGTGCCCTCCTGATCCTCCTGTGGCTCTTGCGTGCCTTTGCGCGGGACATTCAGCAGGCGGATGTTGGGAAAATTGGCTGATGCTTTTTCCAGCTCGGCATCGTTGCTCTGGTTCACGGACCACTGCATATTCGACTGGCCAGAGCAGACCCAGACCTCGCCAATCAGGATGTCTTTGATGACCACCTCGTTGTTGCCTTTGATCGTCATGTCGAACGGACCTCCGGCTTCCATCGGGGCCAACTCCACGCGCCATTTGCCATCGCCGTCGGCAACGGTTTCCAGCGTTTGGCCGTTGAAGCTGACGGTGACTTTCTCACCCGGATCGGCGTTACCCCAAACGGGGTCGGCTAATTCGCGCTGAAGCACCATGTGGTCGCTAAACAGGTTCGGCATCGACACATCGGCCGACAGCACGGGCATTAATGATAACAAGGAGAGGGTTGTGAGGGCTGATACTTTCATGAGGGATATTAGCAAAGGGGGGATAGTGTGAAGCTACTCCGAGAAAAGCTAGAGAAATCTGCCCGTCAACGATTCCTCGCAATTTATTAGCCCCGCTGGCTTGCCCTCGTAGACCAGCTTGCCGCCGTTGACGCCGCCACCCGGCCCAAGCTCGACCACCCAGTCCGCCAGGCGAATCACGTCGCTGTGGTGCTCGATCAGGATGATCGTGTTGCCCGCCTCGCGCAGTTGGAACAGCAGATCGAGCAGCTTTTGCACGTCTTCCCAATGCAGGCCCGTGGTTGGCTCGTCGAGCAGGTAAAGCGTCTCGCCTTGCTGACGCTTGGCCAGCTCGAGCGACAGCTTGATGCGCTGCGCCTCGCCGCCAGACAGCGTGTTCGCCGACTGCCCGAGCTTCACGTAGCCCAAACCCACGGCGGACAGCGTTTGCAAGCGCTCATGAATCTTCGGGATGTTTTTAAAGAGCGCCATCGCCTCATCGACGGTCATTTCCAGCGCCTCGGCAATGTTCACGCCTTTGAAGCGCACTTCCAGCGTCTCGCGGTTGTAGCGCTGGCCGTGGCAGCTCGGGCATTCCACAAACACGTCGCCGAGGAACTGCATATCCAGCTTGATCTGGCCATCGCCCTGACAACGCTCGCAGCGCCCGCCGCGCACATTAAAGCTGAACCGACTCGCCTTGTAGCCACGCACTTTCGAGAGCGGCGCTTTGGAATACAAGTCGCGCAGATGGTCAAAGATCTTGGTGTAGGTCGCGGGATTCGAACGCGGGCTGCGGCCAATTGGCGACTGGTCCACGCGAATCACGCTCTTGAAATTATCCAGCCCGTCGATGCCGTCATGCGCACCGGGAATTTGCTTCGCGCCGTTCAATTTCCACGATGCCGCCTTGGCGAGAATGTCATTCACCAGCGTGCTCTTGCCCGAGCCCGACACGCCGCAAACCACGGTCAACAGCTTCAGCGGAAAGCCGACATTGAGCCCCTGTAAATTATGCTCCCGCGCATTGAGCACAGTCAGGCGCCCGTAGTCCGCATTGCGGTCTTTGACGTCCTTCATCAGCTTGCGCTGACCTGACAAATACGGGCCGGTGCGCGACTTCGGGTGCGACTCGCAATCCTTCGGCGTGCCTTCAAAAATGATCTCGCCGCCATGCGCGCCGGCGCCGGGCCCGAGCTCGATCAACCAATCCGCTTCGCGCATCGTCGCCTCATCGTGCTCGACGACGACGACTGCATTGCCGCGGTTGCGCATGTCGAGCATGGTCTGGATCAGCTTTTCGTTGTCGTAGGGATGCAGGCCGATGCTTGGCTCATCCAGCACGTAGCAAACGCCCACCAGGCCCATGCCGAGCTGCGTCGCCAAGCGCACGCGTTGCGCCTCACCGCCGGACAAGGTCGCGTAGGATCGGTCCAGCGTCATGTAGTTAAGCCCGACTTCTTCGAGAAAGCCCAGCCGCTGCTCCAAGCCGATCAAGGCTTCACGCGCGGCAGTCAAACGTTCATTGCCGAGCAAGCTTTGCGATACAAAGTCATGCGCGTCCTTGATGCTTTGCGATAGAAAGTCCGTGAAGCGTTTGCCACTCACGAGCACATTGCGCGCACGGGCATTGAGCCGCTGGCCATGGCAGCTCGGGCACTCGGACGCTACTTGATACGCGAGCAAACGCGCACGCAGGCCGTCGCTGGAAGTCTCGCGGCGAATGTCGTCCAGCAGGTCCATGACGCCATTCCACGGCAAAGCTTCGGGCGAGGCGTTGCCCTTTTTCAGCTTAAAGCTAAACAACCGGTCGCCGGTCCCGCCGAGAATTTCGTCGCGCGTTTCGTGCGGCAGTTCTTCCCATGCGATATTCGGGTCGAAGGGCATTTGCTCGGCCAGCTGCTTGAGGATCGCGTTGTGCTTAATGATCATCGCCTTCGAGCCAAGGCGCAGCGGCTTGATCGCGCCTTTCTTCACGGACTTCGAGGGGTCCGGCACGAGGAGTTGCTCATTAAACTGGCGCGTCTGCCCCACCCCACCGCAAGTTTCGCAAGCGCCCTCGGGATGGTTCCACGAGAAGTGACGCGGCGTCAGGGGATCGTAAACCACGCCCGACTTCGAGCCCGCCAGTGCACGACTCAAGCGAATCTCTTTCCACGGCGCATCGCGGTTCTCCTGCGCCAACACTAGCGCGCGGTCCTTGCCCTCGTGGAACGTCAGCTCTAGCGAGTCAGCGATGCGCGAACGCTGGTCTTCGCGAAGGACGATGCGGTCGACGATGACCTCCAGCTCCAGCTCGCCGGGCTGGCTGGGAAACTTCTCCGCGTCGTTGAGCTCGTAAACGGTGCCCGCAATGCGCACGCGCTGGAAGCCCTTTTGCCGCAAATGGGGAATCTCTTCGCGGATCACTGACGCGCGGGCCGTCATCAGCGGCGCGAGCAGCATGAGGCGCGAATTATCCGGCTCCTGATAGACACGGCGGATGCAGTCATCGAGTGAACGGCGTTCGATTTTGCCGCCGTCGATGGGGTCAAATTGTTCGCCGCAAACGGACCACAACAGGCGCGCATAGTCGGCAATTTCGGTGACGGTCGCGACCGTGCTGCGGGGGTTCGCACCGGCGGCTGCGCGTTGTTCGATGGCCACCACGGGCGACAGGCCATGAATGAAGTCCACCTCCGGCCGCTTCACCTGCTCCAGCAGTTGGCGGGCGCGCGTGGAGAGGCTTTCCACATACTTGCGGTAGCCCTCGGCGTAGAGCGTATCGAAGGCCAGCGAAGACTTGCCCGAGCCGCTCACGCCGGTGATCACCACCAGCTTGTCGCGCGGAATTCGCACCTCCAAATTGCGGAGATTGTGTTCGCGCGCGCCTTTGATGTGGATGTCCATAAGCCGTTCATCGTTGGGGCTCGCGGCGGCCTTGTCGAGCGTTTGCGTTCGAGGAAAGCGGGGGCGAAAATGTCCGATTAGGGTTGCCAGCCAAGGGTTTGCGGGATTGACTATTACTTAAGAATGAAACCCATCATATACATCAAACCAGGCTGCCCCTGGTGCAATGAGGCACTCGCTTACTTTCAACAACACGGTGTCGACTTGGATGTGCGCGATGTAACCCGCAGCCGCAGCAATATGCAGCGGATGATCGAAATCAGCGGCCAATCGCTCACGCCGACCTTCGAATACGGCGACTTCGTGGTGGCGGATTTCAGCGTGGATGAATTCCTCGATGAGCTGGCGGAAGAGCCACAAGTGCGCCGCGACCTCGGCCTCAGCGACCACTTGGAAGACGATTGAGCCGTCCGCGGCGCGCCTTACAATCGCAACGCCATCTTGTAATGGCGATGGGACGACTTGCCAGCTATTATCAGCATCCGACCAAAGAATCGTGCTCTGTGCAGCCCGTAACCACACTTCGGAAATGGGCTCGCCACGGTTATTGAATCACTTTCTAATCCGGATACTGTATGGCTGACAACGCTCCACTTAAGCGACTGCTCTCTCCCACTCAACGCAACATCGTCGGCGCGGGGCTCACCGTGCTGGCGGGCGTGATTGTGCTCGGCGCGATCTACGGGCTATTTCTGCTGCTGCGCAGCTTTGTCAACACCTTCAGCGATGTGCTGCTGCCCGTGGCGTTGGCGGCGATCCTGGCCACCCTGCTCCGGCCCATCGTGACGTTTTTCGAAACCAAGCTCAAGCTCAGCCGCGTGAAGAGCATTGGCCTGCTTTTTGCCCTCGTGCTCCTCGCCCTGGCGGCCCTCGCCTCCTATGCCGCGCCGCTGATCTTCAAGCAAAGCATTGAGCTGATCGACAGCGCCCCCAAGCTCGCGGGCAACGTCGTCAACTTCGCTTCCGAAAAGGCACCCTGGCTCAAGGACTGGATTGCGGAAAAAACCGGCGGCGAGCCCATTGATGTGCTGATCAAGAACTTCGTATCCGAGCACAGCTCCAGCATCAAAACCGCCGTCGAGCAAACGCTGAAAACCCTCGGCACCGCTGGTGGAATTCTGATGTCTTTGTTCGCCAAAATCGCGGCCTACGCCGTCGTGCCCGTCTACCTATTTTACCTCCTCGACAACCAGCGCGACAAGTGGCGCGACATCGACTCGCAGCTCTCGTTCATCGATAAGAAATGGCGCGACGACATCATGTTTCTGATCAAGCAGTTCGTGGACATCCTGGTGTCGTTTTTCCGCGGACAAATCCTGATCGGGCTGATCTTGTCCGTGATGTTCGCCGTTGGCTTTGGCCTGAGCGGGTTGAAGTTTGCGATCCTGCTCGGCATCATGGTTGGCCTTGGCAACATCGTCCCCTACCTCGGCACCATCCTTGGTGTGACGGTGGTGCTGCCGCTGGCGTTCTTTCAAACTGGCGGCGGCTGGCCGACCGTCGGCTTCTGCCTGCTGACTTTCGCCGTGGTGCAAGTCATCCAAGACTACGTGCTGACGCCGAAAATCATGGGCGACAAAACCGGCATGGGCCCGATGCTGATCATCTTCTCGATCTTCTTCTGGGGCACCGCGCTCGGCGGCATCCTCGGCATGATCATGGCCATCCCGCTCACGGCGTTCTTCCTCGTCTTCTGGCGCCTCGCCCGAGAGAAGTATCTGCCGAAGCTGATGAATTCGCTCAAGGCGGATGAGGAAGCGGCAGAGGCGTAGCAAGATAATTGCTATCGCCTAATTGTATCAAGTAGTCGGCGGTGCGCTTGGTTCCCAGAGGGGAACCGAAGCCAAGATGTCGGTTTTCACCTCTCCAGGGTACACCGCATAGATAGGAAAACTCGGCGATAAGCTTGCTGCCTGAGCCAGAATCGCTGCATCAATTTCTTCTTTAGAGTAACGCGCTGAAAAATGAATCAGTATTAGCGCCTCCAACTGAAGTTGCGAGGCCGCGCGAAGCACTTGAGGCAGATTGGAATGGGAATTACGTGCGGTTTCAGTCTCTAAGAACGTCGCCTCGTGTATTAATATCCGAACGCCTTCCCAGTGTTTCGGCTCCAGTTCCGGCGCATCACCAGAATATCCGATGAGCTTCTCCGTTCGCATCTCTGTTATTGCTTCTTCACCATTAGCTTCACGCAAAGCCGCTATTTCCTTTCCGGGAAGATCTCGATAGTCAGCCTTCAATGTTCGACGTGATGAGCAGATCGTATAATCTAACGCTTTGCATAAATCACCAGATACTACATGCAATGATGTTCTCGCTTCGACGAAAAGCTCTCCTTTCAATTTTATGCTCTCACCAGCTTGGAGTCCAGTCCATGTAGCGACTCCCGATTGCGGATCGAACTTCGAAAAAAACTCTTTCAGAGCGGGAAAAGAACCGCAGTCCTTCGGGAAGTAAATTGCTGGTATGCCGTCACGCGCATTTAGCTGATTGAGCTGCAACAAACCACAGATGTGATCACGGTCCGCATGCGTCACGAACACATGCCGGACTTTTCGGCTCTTCTGACCCAAGGATGCGCTAACTCCGTCTCCAGCATCCAACAAGACACCGAAATTCTCAATAAAAACCCACGTCGAAAAGAGCGCGGTTGAAGAGGCTGTAATATTTGGACGCATGTATTAATTAAACATGCATTTTCGCTCAACTGGCAAAGGAAACTTTTAGGAAGCACTTTGTCCCATTAAAAGAACCGAAGACTTAGACAAATCCTTAACCGGGTGGCTACAGCCACTTCACGACTGGCAGCTGACCTCCTAACACCTGCCCCGCGAGAAGTATCTGCCCAAGCTGATGAATTCGCTCAAGGCGGATGAGGAAGCGGCGGCCTAGGGTTAGTGCAAACATTGGCTTATGTTGCCTCAAACCAGCCCGTGTGTCTGACCAACCTTAGGTCATGACTCGGAGGAAGTGTCGGCGACACTCTGTCGAAGCGTCGGCGACGCTTCGGGTAACAGTCGGCGACGCTTGGTCGCTCAGTCGGCGATACTTAAGATGCTCTCGAGGCTTGGAGCTCGCCAACTTTTCATGTTGAAAGTATGGCGGAATGCGGGCTTGAAGGCAAGATTCTTGGCGGCCATTTATGGAAAAAAACTTGCAAAAAGGTAGCGCGGAGCGTCCCCGCTACGCCAGCAGCGCTGACGAGTAAAATCAGTTCTTGGAAGCTGTATGGGCGCAAACAGCGTCGTTTGAACCTTCGATTTTTCGACCTCAATCCTTGCGGAGCGGGGACGCTCCGCGCTACCTCAGTTAGATCGATTTAACAGCCACGCTAAGGGACGTTTGCGAGGCGAGACAGAGGCCGATTAGTCCTTCACCGGATAGCTGCCGAGCCACTTGACCAGTGGGCAGCTGGCCTTGAGTTCCGTAACGGCGGCTTGAACGGATTCGTCGCGCCAGTGGCCGTCGATGTCGATGTAGAACAGGTAGTCCCAAGCTTTGCGACGACTGGGGCGCGACTCGATCTTGGTCATATTCAGCCCACGTGAGCTGAATGGGCGAATCGCTTTTTCCAGCGCGCCGGGCTCATCGTTGATTGAAAGGATCAGGCTGGTGCGGTCATGGCCCGTGCTGTCGCCGACCGGTTCGCGGCCAAGCACGAGGAAACGCGTCACGTTGTTACTGACGTCTTGGATGTTGCGTTTAATGACGGGCACGCCGTATTTGACCGCCGCGAGCTCGCTGGCAATCGCGGCGACACCAGACTGTTCACCGGCCAGTTTCACCGCCTGGGCCGTGCTGTCGGCGTCGACCTGGCGGGCATGCGGCAAATGACGCGCCAGCCAATCACGACACTGCGTCAGGGCTTGGTCTTTAGAGTGCACTTCCTTGATCGCTTCCAGCGAGGAATTGGAGATCAGGCAGTGCTCGATGGACAGATAAATCTGGTTGATGATCGTCAGGTTCGTCTCTGCGAGCATGTCGATCGAGTGGATAACGACACCACCAGTGGAGTTCTCAATCGGGATCACACCATGGTGCGCCTCGCCCTTTTCGACGGCGGCAAACACATCAGGGATAGTCGCCATGGGCACATAGCGTGGCTGGGCCCCGAAGTTTTTACGCGCAGCCTGTTCGGTGTAGGTCGCCTCCGGCCCGAGATAGGCAATGGTCAACGGTTCTTCGAGACTGATCATTGCGGAAATAATTTCACGGTAAATGGCGCGGATCCCGGCCTCGTTGAGCGGACCATCGTTGATCTCCGTCAACTTACGCATGAGCGCCTCTTCGCGCCCGGGATGGTAAATGGGCAACCCCGCCTCGGCCTTGACGCGCGCCACCTCATGCGCCAGGCGGAAGCGCTCGTTCAGCTTGGCGATGATTTCGCGGTCGATGGCATCAATTTTATCACGGACGGGATTCAAATCCATGCCGGAACGATAAGGGGTCCGCGCCAATGGGAAAGGGAAAAATGACGACCTCGCAAGAAGCCGTTATTTGGCGCGCGAGCTTTCTTGCTCTGCCTGGATTTCTGCCAGCCATTTTTTCGCGGTGGGATACTCAATCTGGTCATGGGAATACTTTGCGTAAACCTCAAGCGGTTCAACCGCCTCAGCCCGCTTCCCCTGTTGATAAAGCGCCCGACCAAGCCGCCAGTGGAATTCATAGAAAGTCGGCAAACGCTCAAGAATGGCGCGAGCACACTGCTCCGCTTTGGGCCAATCCTTTTCACTCTCGGCCACTCGCAGCTCAAACATCAGCTTACTAATGCCAATAGTATTGGCCGCCATGTGCGTCTTCCAATCCTCGGGCAGCAACTCAGGCTGCTCCAAGACCTCGGCCATCGACATCGCCCAACTGGCCGTACTGCTGTCATCCGTTGCCCACGAATTGAGCACGGACAGGTAGACCTCCCGCTGCGCATCTTCCGAGGCCAGTTCGCGCTCGTCATCCATCGCGGCGAGCTCAAACGCCTGTAACGTCAGTTCCAACATAGAGGGCGACATGAGCTCATCCGTGCTGAGTGATTTGATGTAGCTGACGAGCTTCGCCTTCTCCTGCTGTTGCAAATAATACTGCATGATGCGCTGATGCGCCCAGTTGGAATTGTATGGGTGATCAACCGCACTGGCCCGGTTCTCAATGTCTTCCACGTCGCCACCGCGTATAGCAACATCCACCTCGTGTGCTTTGATCAGGCCGCTGCTCATCGGGCTGCCCACATCATCTCGCCAAGGAGCAACAATCTGGCTACTCCGCTCACGAATAGCGGGCTCATCATAGTCGGCAGAACTATACATTATGCTGATCAAATCCGCGCGATCCGAGTCATTCTCCGCAGCAGCGATTGCCTCCGCCAACACGGTCATCACCTCCACATCGTCGATGGAAGGCTGATAAGCACAGAGTCCATAAAAGAGGTGCCAGAACCATAAGCTGTCCCGCGGATAGTTATCGGTGGCCACCAAATAAGATAAGATGGCAAAGGCCTCTTCCATGCCCATCCTGTCATATTCACTCAAGGACTCGTGGCGGTAGAGATTACGTGGTTTCTCCATGTCCTTATCTGGCAACAGCTCCAGTGCGCCACGGCGGAGGATGTCGTGGAGCGCCGCGTATCCCTCGCAAGCCTTGATGGTACGCAGCAGCTCAAGGCGCCAGGATACCAGTGTTTGACTGGCGTCTCCCCCAAACGCCAATGACTTGGTCTGCTGATACAGCCTTCGGGCAGCCTCGTATTGGCCCAGATTTAGCAACCAATCGATAACGACCAAAAAGTTAGTCGCTTCAATCGAGTTGAGCGTCCCCTTCTCCAGCAGCTCTTCCTCATAAGCAATCAAGGCGTCAGCATCCGCGTGATCCAAAGTCGCGAGTTGCTTTAAACCGGTAAGGTATTCCTTTTGCAGGCTATTCAATTGAGACACTTCCGGGCGCTCATACAGAATCTGAAAATCAGCGGCATCACCACGGTGTGCCGCGTAATACAGCCCCATAAAAGTCCAGAAAAGGCGCACCTGATCCGGGAAGCGTTCATCGTCGAGAATGTCTATGATCATCTGACGATATTGGGCCGGTTCAGCGGTGTAATTTATCCGATAGATGACCGCGTCATTAAAGAAGCCAAGCCGTTGCTCCAATTCCAGCTCTTCAGCCTCGGCAACCAGCATCTTGAGTTTGAAAACCTCGTGTTCGTTAAAAACGGTGTAAGGATTATCCATGACGCGGGGCAGGTTCCGCAACCGGAAATCTTTGAGCGATTTGGGCTCCGCGTATTCATACCAAACTGGTTGGTGCACGGCCATCCAATCATCAACGGCGCTCTGAAAATCCGCGTTTGTCTTGCCCGCCAGCAACATTGTCTTCTGCCGGTCTTTCAGGCGCTCATACCACTTGCCTGAGGCTTTAACATCTGCGTTTTCCAATTCAGCGGTGAGCAGCTCCTTCTCCTTCTCAGAATCGCCCAAGCGGCGATAAATATTCGCCAAACCGATGACTGAATTCGCGCGTAAATGAGTGTCGTCGAGCGTTAAGTCCTGCTCAAGTCGGCTGGCGGCATCTTCCAGGTTATCATTGAGCTGCAAGCTGAGGATGCCGTAAAGCCGGTTCATAATGTGGTCCGCTGGCTCTTCCCCCTGATAATCTGCGTAGAACTGCTGGGCGGTGGCGAGTGCTTCTTCCTGGCGACCAAGGTCTATCTGGTTGATCATGCACCACACCAGGCTGCTTTTCGCGAGGGCCTCATCATAATCCAGCGGCATGCTCGCGTGCATCGCCAAGGCGAGTTCCCGCCATTCGGCAGCCTGCTCCGGAAAGGTGCTGCTGAATAAACTGCCGTAGGAGGTAATGGCCGCATTGCCCTCGGGCTGCCAGCGAGCGGCGCGCATTGCGCGGTCGAAGCTGCGGAGAAAGGCGGCCTTGTCCGAACCGGCTTCTTTGGCCAAATTACTATATAGGCTGTCGCCGTTGATCATGGTCGGCGGCAGGAGTCCACCGTCCAAAGCAGTTCTCTCCGGCAGCTTGGCCTTCAGCGCCTCCCACTGCGGCCACCATGCCGCGGTCGCCTCCCAATAATCATCCATACCCTGCCCGTCCTGATACGTCATCAGCTTTTGCAGATTCTCCATCTGCGTGCTGTAGCTCGACTCAGACCAGACATCCTGTTCGTAGGCTTGCACACTATTGAGAATCGACTTGGCCTCATCGAGTTTGCCCAGTTCCAGATAAATCAAAACCGCGCGATTGATCTGCTCCATCGGGTCGGCATCATCGACCAGTTGCGGCATTAAACGCACGTAAGTCTCGGCGGCCTGCTCATGCTGCCCCAGCTTCTCCTGCGCAATGGCCTTTCGGGTAAAAAGCGCCTTGTGCCAGGCTTCGGAAAGTTCCATGGCTTCGATTTGCTCGTAAACTTCCACCTCCTTGGCAAACTCCTCGCGGTTACGGTAGTAGAACGCGCGGTTGAAGATTATGTTGTTATAATCATCGGTGTCCGGCGGAAGCATTTCGCCCAGCGAAAGGAGTTTATCAGTGAGCTCTGTGTCGGTAATTTCATTTTCGCGGTCTCTCCATTCCAAGTAATTACATGCACGCCACATGTAGTATGGGAAACTCGCATTCGGCTCAAAACGGAGCACATTCTCGATCGCGTGCCGGGCAGCGCGATCCCTGTCCCAAGCAGCCTCGAAATGCTTCACTGCCTCGATAAAATCTTCGCGGGTTTCCAAGTCCGCAGCGGGCGTGGTCGCAGCCCAGAAGCTTGGTTCATTCTCGGCGATGTAGTCTGCGAGCGTCTGCTGTAGTACACGGTATTTCGTTTGTTCAGCCGCTGTAGCTTCGAGGTTTTCGAGCTTCTGCATTACTTGAGCGCCACCGGCCTCACCGGCGTTTACATTTCTCAAGACAACCAGTAACGGCGGGACGAGACTTGCATTTTCATTGGCCGACCACTTTTCAGCGGTCTCAGTAATGGCGATCAGCAAAGTCTCGTTGTAGTCCGGGTAGTCCTGGAAAAACTCTTTGAAGATCGCCTCCAGTCGCGCACCGTCGCCCTGCTCCAGCAAGACCTCGGCAAGTTTCTCAAAATGGTAAGTTTCATCCCCGGTATCAAACATCACTGCCCGGTAAAAGCAGTCTATCGCCTCCTGAGGATTGTCTTCTTCCAGCATGAGCCCGAGCTCATACTCGGCCCAGCCACGTCGAAACTCGTAAAACTTCTCGTTGTCGGCAATCTGGCGAAGTACCGCCAATGCCTCCTCATCCCGGCCAAGATCCCTCAGGCACAGTGCTTCCAAATAGCGCCCCCATCCGATGTCTCCCTGATCGAGTACGTTCTGGTAAGTCGTCAGTAACTCGCGAATGTCTCGCAAGGCTTTTTCCTCTCGCTCATTGGACCAGTCGACCCAACCCAGGCGAATCTTCGCACGGAAAACGGTGACGCCGTCATTGGGAAAATATTGGATAACGCGCTCCAGCGCTTGGCAGTAGAGGTCCTCATCGCGGTTGCGTGGGTATTTCTCCAGTGCCAGCTTTATCTGGCCCTCGCCCGTGGGCATGACCGGGAAATTGCCCAGCGTTGGCGCATCATCCTGGCTTTCGCTCGCCTCGAACTCACCTGGTGCCACAATTACCGGAGTGGCTAACCAAGCGGACATGCTTTTCACGGCGTTATAAAATGGCGTAAACTCCGCCGGCGTAATGCGGCTCTCCAGAAATTCGCCACTCATCATCAGCGTCACCACACTGGGTGTCTTTTCGTAGCTGGCGCGGGCGTCGATACCATGGGCCTCGACACTAATCGGTTTGGGCAAAGCGTTTGCGGTCCAGCCATTGGGTAAGGTGATGCGTGCCTTGATGTCGATCTCGTCCGTCCAGACAAATACATCACGGCTCACTTCACTGCGACGGCCCAGATAAGGGAACAGCCAATCGACTTTGGGAAAGGTCACTGAATTGGCCTGCTGCGGCCCCAGCGGCGTCCCCTGGTTGATCAAATAAACGCGCAACTCGAACCGTGTGGGAGACTCCTCGTATGACGACAACTCGAAATCGACAATCTCCGCGTCGGGGTAATAGCGCCGCACCTGTGAGCGCACATCGTCTCCCAGAGCGATGCGGTCCTCACTACGAAAACGGTGATAACTGCCCGATGCATAAAAGCCCTCCGTGACGAAGGTCAACCAACCACTCAGCGCACCGTCGGTTTCCAGCGTCAGGTCGAAATCCAGTTGATAAAGCCCGGCACTGACCTTGGGTGTCCGCGCCCAAATACCCCGCTGCTGCTCCGCATCGACAATCATGACCGCGCGGTTCGACGAACGTGGCGAGAGATACCCCGGCTGGCCATACGAAATCGTCGGGTCGCAGAACAAATAACCGCCCTCCTCGTCATCGATGGCCACGATGGCGTGGTCAAAATACCGATAGTCTGGCGAACGCGGGTCCACCAAACCCAACTGATCCGTATTCAGCAATGTCAGGTGCGCCTCGATCCCTTCTTCTGCCAGCAGCAAGCGCAGGAAATTCGACTTGTCTTTGCAGTCTCCATATTTGTTTTTCCACAAGCTTTCGCAGGACTGCGGGACAATGCCGCCGTTGTTGAAATTTATGCTCGTATAGCGAATGTCCTGCGCCGCCTTTTCGAAGAGAATGCGGATAATCTCCTCACGGGAGTCCACGCCCTCAGTCCACTCCTGCACGAGCGCCTTCACCTCGGGCGTCAGCGTATTGGCCTCATCCAATAGGCCCGCATACCACGCGGCAAACTCATCCCAATCAGCCAGAGTAGACAAACGCAGGTAGGGCCCGACATCGAAAGCGTAGCCTCCGAGCTCCTCCCAACGGCGGATCGGGATGTCGTCTGTTTCCCAAACCAACCGCACGCGCCCTTCTTCTTCCACGTCTATTTCGCGCATTTCGGGAATCGGCCCTTTCGTTGCGGATTTGAGTCGCCCGGCCCACTCTTCCGGGAGATCGACGACCACGCGCTGACGCTTGCGCGGCCAAGAACTAGCCCAGCTAGAACCATCGGTAAAGTGCCCTGGAATACGCCCGTCTTGTTCGATTAACACAATGCTGTGGGTCACCGAGCCGCGCTTAATCTCCGGGTAAATCAGCTTCATCTCCTTGGTGCCGGAGTAAATCTTGCTGTCGGCCTCACGCTCGGGCGTCTGGACAAAGATGCCAGCATCGTCGATTTCCACCTCGGTCCCATCCTCCAGCACCGAGGCCGCTTTGATCAGATAAATCTTCTCACCGCGTAGTGGACGATACGTGTGCACCTCTTCCGAAATATCATCTACCTCAGCGTCAGTCACCGCCACGTAAGAGCGCTGCCGCAATTGGTATTGCTTGCCGGATTCATCAATGTAGAAGACATCCTCCAGCAGGAGAAATGCGCCATCAGACTGCTCAGGGTCAAAGCTGTCCCTCGCCTCCAGCAGCTCTTCTATCGGCGTCATGAGCGGCACCAGTTTCTCCTCATAGATCGCTGGCGGTTCCCGCAACACGGCATCCATTTGCGCCTGCAAAGACGCAATACCCAACAGGCTAAACATGAAAACCAAGACGAGCGGGACACGCAAATGGTACAGCATGCGCGAGAGTCGATGGGCTCAAACCCAAGAAGTCAATAGTCTCGTGGAATTTTATGACATAATAATATCAACCGAGGTCAAAGCCACGCCCCAGAAGAATTTTTCATAAAGGAATCCCGAAATTAGCGAGGCAAGGCCAATGCGTCCCTAACCTGCCAACGCCTGGCCGAGCAGTTCCCGGCCTCGGTGGGAGTAGCTGAGGTTGCCAGCGGCAGCGAGGCCGGCTTCGCTCATCTTGGCGGCTGACTTGCGGAGAATGTCGATCACCTTGTCCGCCTCATACTTCGCAATAATGCCCTCGTACTGAAACTGGAGAAAGACGAGGCAAAGCCCGTCTTCGAGGGTTTGGCAGTCGGCGTTGCGCTTGATGTTTTTCTTTAAATTCAGCTCGCGCACGGCCTCGATCGTTTCCGCGTCGTAGCCGAATTCTTCAAGAATTTTGGCCGTCTCGTCGGCGTGGAAGACTTTCAGGTCGGCGCGCCACTTTAGATACCCCGCACGCCCCTCCGGGTATTCGCTGCGGGGGCGCTCCCAGCGGCGCAGATGCTGCGAACGGCTGGCCAATAGCAATGGTTCCGAGGCCTCGGGGGCGAGCTGGATGACCCGGTAGCAGAGCGCCTGAGCGAGGAGAAACTCCGCCGGATGTGTCTCCCCTTCAAAGGTGATTTGTGCCGGGTCCTCGCGGTTGATGGCGTCAAAGCGCGCGACGGTCTGGTCAAAGCGCTCGCGGTTGGCAATGTCAGTATCGGGGATGGAAATTTGAAACATGCCCATCATTTAAAGAATAGCTCCGGTGCCTGTCGACGCCGGAGCTTGGCTTTTCAGATTTTTGAACTGAACCTCAAGTGCGACGTCAACAATCATACCCACGCCTAAGACACCTTGATATACTGGACGCTGCCATCAGGCATGACCTCCGCCGTGTGCCCCTTGGGCTCGGCGAGAAAGACCGACGCGCCCAGCGCCAGCAGCGAGAAAAAGCCGATCACCATGAAAAAAGTCGAGGCATCGACGAAGCTGTAAATCGTGAGGAAGCAGACCGCGCCGACGTTGCCATAGGCACCCGTCATCCCGGCGATCTGCCCTGTCATGCGGCGCTTGACGAGCGGCACCATCGCAAAGACCGCACCCTCGCCCGACTGCACGAAAAAGGAACACATCATCGTGGCCGTCACGGCGGCAAACACCGGCCACGAGCTGTTGACCTGGCTCAGCGCAAGGTAGCCCACCGCGAGGCCCAGAATGAGCACGATCATGCTCTTGCGGCGGCCGAATTTATCACTGACCAAGCCGCCCGTCGGCCGCGCCACCAGGTTCATAAACGCGAAGCCCGAGGCCAGCAGACCGGCCTTAACGGGGCTCAGCCCAAAGGTGTCGATGAAGAACGCCGGCAGCATGGAAACCACCGCCAACTCCGAGCCGAAGGTGACGAAGTAGCTCACGTTGAGGATCGCCACCTGTTTGAATTCGTAGTGGTGAATCTCGTCCACGCCATCGCGCAGCATGTCCTTGTTCACGCGGTAAATTTGCGAGGCCTGGTAGGCGTAGAGCGCCAAGAGCCCGGCGTAGATCGCATACACCGCTCCTTGGCTCAGCAAGCCAACGCCCGTGGGCGAGAGACGCCACGCCAGCACGCCCAGCGCAAGATACATCGGTACATTCATGCCGAGCAGGAAGTAGAAATCCTTGCGGCTGGTGACCTCCAAACCACCACTTTTCTTCGGCTTAAAATACGTGGAGCCCTTCGGCGTGTTGCGGGCGAATTTAAAGAAGATAATGCCGTAAACCACAGAGATCGTACCGGTGGACAGCACCGCAAGGCGCCAGCCGTTTTCCCCGCCATAGATCAGCGCCAGCGTAGGCAGTGTCATCGCGGCGGCCGCAGAGCCAAAGTTGCCCCAACCACCGTAGATGCCCTCGGCCAGACCGACTTGTTTGGCCGGAAACCACTCACCCACCAACCGAATGCCGATCACGAAGCCCGCCCCAACAAAGCCCATTAAAAAGCGCGCCAATGCCAGTTGATTATAGCTCTGCGCCAGGGCGAAAAACGCGCACAGCAAGCCCGCGATTACCAACAGCAAGCTAAAGACATGGCGCGGCCCAAAGCGGTCCACCAGGATGCCAATAATCACCCGTGCGGGAATCGTCATGGCGACATTCAGCATGAGTAGCGCCTTCCACTGCGCGTCGGACAGATCAAACGCGGTACGGATCGCGATCACCAGGGGTGCGTGGTTAAACCACATGACAAAAGTCAGGAAAAACGCAAACCACGCCATGTGCAGCGTGCGAATGCCGGCGTCGTTCAGATTCAATAAGTTTAGCTTGTTCGGCATGGGCACCCACCTTTAGCCAATGGCATGCCAACAGCTTACGCTTACAAAATCAGCTTATCGCTTCCGATTCTTACATGAATACGCCTCATAAGCAAAACCCAATGAACGACTCCTAATACTACGGAACCAACGCAAACTTGACATTCAAGCCACCCGGGCCACCTGACACCCAACCCACCATCAAGCTTGCCATACCACATTCTTCCCGCACGGTTACCGCATGTCTTCGTATGACGCAATTATCGTTGGTTCCGGGCACAACGGCATGATCTGCGCCGCCTACCTTGCGCAGGCTGGTAAGAAGGTCGCCGTGTTTGAGCGGCGCGGGACCGTCGGCGGTGCGGTTTGCACCGACACCACGAAGATTCCCGGCTACAAGATCGACGTCGGCAGCTCCGCCCACGTGATGATCCACCAGACGCCAGTCCTCGCCGATCTCGAGCTCGCAAAGTATGGCCTCGAATACCTGGAGATGGACCCCTGGGCCTACTACCCCCTCCCCGGCCAGCCCGGCAAGGGCATTGCCTTTTACCGCGACGTCGAAAAGACCTGCCAAAGCATTGCCGAGATCAGTCCCAAGGACGCCGAGGCCTACCGCACCTTTGTCGACGCCTGGGGCAAGCTCAACGAGGGCGTGTTCGACGCCTTTCTCAAGCCGCCGACGCCGTGGAACCTCGTCAGCACGATGTTCGGGCGCTCTCTCAAGGGCAGCGACCACATGAACATGATCCGCAAGCTGATGGGCCCCTACGGCCAGCTTGTCCTGGAAACCTTCGAGCACGAGGCTCTGCGCACGGCCATCATCTGGCTCGCCGCGCAGAGCGGCCCCCCGCCCTCGGAGGCGGCCTCGGGCGACTTTGCCGGCTGGCATTCCATGTATCACCAGTCGGGGATGAAGCGGGCTAAGGGCGGCAGCGGCGCGTTGACCCAGGCGCTCAAAAAGCGCATCATCGCCGACGGTGGCGACGTCTTTGAAGACGCGCCCGTGAAGCGCATCATCACCAGCAATGGCCGCGCAACCGGCATCGAGCTGGAAAACGGCGACCGCCATGAGGCGAAGGCCGTCGTCGCCGCAACGCACATTAAGACGACACTGGACAACTTCCTCGCCGAC
Organism: Cerasicoccus sp. TK19100; assembly: GCF_027257155.1. NCBI lineage: Bacteria > Pseudomonadati > Verrucomicrobiota > Opitutia > Puniceicoccales > Cerasicoccaceae > Cerasicoccus > Cerasicoccus fimbriatus. The sequence goes on along the minus strand of NZ_JAPWDU010000005.1, from coordinate 421,018 downwards.
TGCCCCGACTTGCCCGATGAAATTCGTCAGCGCTCGCAGTCGCTCCGCGTCGGCAACGGCTTTGGCATGATCGTCCGCTGCGCCATGGAGAGTCTGCCCGACTACCCGGGCTTCCAAGTCGACGACAAGGGCGTGGGCGAAATGCACCGCGGGCTGCAGCTCCTTTGCCCATCCCGCGAGGCGCTCGACGCGGCTTATGGCGACTACCTGGCGGGCCGCCCGCCCGAGAAGCCTATCCCGCTCGTGATGACGTTTTCCAGCCTCGACGACACCCTTGCCCCCGAGGGAAAACACGTCATGTTTGTCTGGGGCCAATATCACCCCTACGAGCTGCGCAACGGCGAGCATTGGGACGACATTGCCGACCGCGAGGCCGACAAGCTCCTGGCCGCCGTCGATGAATACGCCCCGGGCACGTCGGCCAAGGTCATCGATCGCTACATCCAGACCCCGCTTGAGATCGAGCGCCTCCACGGCATGCTGCGCGCCAACGTCATGCACCTGGAAATGTCGTTCGACCAAATGTTCTGCTTCCGCCCGATGCCCGAGCTTTCCAGCTACAAGATCCCCGCGATCAAGGGCCTCTACCTGACCGGTGCCAGCACCCACCCCGGTGGCGGCGTCTGGGGCGCCAGCGGCCACAACACGGCGAAGCTGATGCTCAAGGAACAGAAACGCTGGCTAAGGTAGGGCGCAGTCTCCAGACAAGCCGCAACGTCTGAGTCAGCCTTTGCGCAAGTAATAATGGGGTGGCGGCCGGTGTCCCCACCGGCCAGAATATGCAACCTCAAGTCATGGTTTGAAGAGGAACACTCACGTGGGAATCACCCATCACGGACTTATTCAATCAATTCATCTTCGCCTCTGGCCGATAGGGATATCGGCCGCCACCTGTTTAACCGACTCATCCCCCACGCTAAGTCTTGCCAACTACCCACCCCTGCGGCTTGGCTAGCGGCGTGAACCAACTCCGCGCCAAGACGCTGCTACCAGCGGCCATTTTTATCTGGGTGATCTCGGCAAGCTTTTACTGGCTGTGGCAGGCACCTGCGCCAGTGGAGACGCCCCTGCTGCCGCCGCTGTCTTTCGGGCAACGCCTACTCAGCGCGCCGCACCTGATTCTCGAACAGCTCGGCTTTTGGCTGTGGCCCATGGGGCGCGAACCGCTGACTTTTACCATCGCCCCGGACGCCGTGATGCGCGAAGGCCTGTTCTTTTGTCTGATCCTCGTTCTGTTCATCCGCTTCGGCTGGCGACTGCGACGCGTTGAGCCATGGATCTTTTACGGGCCCCTGATCGCAGTGCTGGCGATGCTGCCTTTTAGCGGCATTTACCCGGCGTTGGTGCGGCCATTCAGCTCGTTCCCACTGTTCGTCGCAGGGTTCGGACTGGCAATGACGCTCGCGGCGCTGCTTCTGCGCGGCCTCCCCTCTTGGCGCGACAAGCAACGCGGCCGCCAGGCGATGATTCGCCGCCACGGTTGGCGCGCAACGAGCCTGCTGGTCATCGCGTGGATCACACTGATGAGCGTCAACCTGATCGCCGTGATGGGCCGCAGTTGGGAGGACCGCATTAACGCACAAATTACACCCGCGCCGGAGCTGGTTATCGCCGTGGAAATTGCCCGCCAATACGGCCAGGAAGGCAAGGCCGCTGAGGCCGAGGCACTTATTATCCGCTGTGGCCAGGCCGCGCCTTGGTATGCAGAGGTATCCGTGGTGAAGGCTGAGCTGCTCCTTGCCCAGAATATGCCCGAGGCCGCCCGAGTTCATTTGAATAAAGCCTTGGAACTGGCTCCAAGCCATCAACGCGCCCGTGAACTGCGCAAAAGTATTTCCGGCTAAACCTAGCCTTCGGTAAATTTATCTTATAGTATAGTTGACTTGCATTAGTATTTCGAAATTATCGATTTTAACCGTGGCATAAAGCGGCGGCAGCCAGCTTTGTCACGAATAACGCTTGCAAAGGGTCGGTTTCGGGCTTTCTTTCGCCCTTCCACACCACTCTGCACGGAGTTTTTTCAACCAGAACCAACAAAAACCAGATATCATGGCAGTAAAAGTAGGTATCAACGGCTTCGGCCGTATCGGACGCCTCGTGTTCCGCGCTCTTGTCGACAAGGGTTTGCTCGGCACGGAAATTGAAGTCGTTGCAATCAACGACCTCGTCCCCGCGGACAACTTGGCTTACCTCCTCAAATACGACTCCATTCAGGGCCGCTTCAACGGCACGGTGGAAGCGCCCGACGCCGACACACTCGTCGTCAATGGCCACACAATCAAGAGCCTTTCCGTGCGCGAAGGTCCGGCCGCTCTCCCTTGGGGTGAGCTTGGCGTAGACATCGTCATCGAGTCCACCGGCCTCTTCGTCGAAGACAAGAAGGCACAAGGCCACATCGACGCCGGCGCTAAGAAGGTCATCATCTCCGCTCCCGGCAAGGGTGACGGCGTGAAGACCGTCGTTCTCGGCGTTAACTGCGAGTCCCTGACCGCGGATGACAACATCATTTCCAACGCAAGCTGCACCACCAACTGCCTCGCTCCGATGACCAAGGTCATCCTCGACGAGTTCGGCATCGTTGAAGGCCTCATGACCACGGTCCACAGCTACACCGCCACCCAAAAGACAGTGGACGGCCCAAGCATGAAGGACTGGAAGGGCGGCCGCAGCGCAGCGATCAACATCATCCCATCCACCACCGGTGCTGCTAAGGCTGTTGGCCTCGTGCTGCCGGAAGTTAAGGGCAAGCTCACTGGTATGGCCTTCCGCGTTCCGACCCCGACCGTTTCGGTTGTGGACCTGACCGTGAAGACCGAAAAGAAGACCTCCTACGAGGAAATCTGCCAGAAGATGAAGGCTGCCTCCGAAGGCTCCCTCAAGGGCATTCTCGGCTACACCGAAGACGAAGTGGTCTCCAGTGACTTCATTCACTGCGAGCTCAGCTCGATCTTCGACGCCGGCTCCGGTCTCGGCCTCAGCGACGACTTCTTCAAGCTCGTCAGCTGGTACGACAACGAATGGGGCTACTCCAACCGTTGCGTCGAGCTCATCCAAAAGGTTTCCGGCCTGCTCTAAGCAGACCCGTAAACCTTACGGTAAATTTTCAACCGCCTCCAGCAATGGAGGCGGTTTTTCTGTGCCCCTCGGCAGGTAGGGACGCATCTCCGAGGCGTCCGCTGCAAGAGGTCAACGGCCGGAATTGCTCTGATCGGTCGGCTTGTTGCGCTCGATTAAATCAATGACCTCGACGTGGCCTAACACAACACGCCAAAACTCGTCACGCCAATCCATCGGCTCAAGTGTGGACCGGCTGGGTTGCTTTTCACGCACCCCTTCAAAGCCCGACGACTCGATCAGCGCCATCAGCTGTCGGCGGCGCTCGGCTCGATCAGCAATCATTAGAATGGGCTCCAATTTTTTCAATTGTGCATCGTTCCAAGCCTTCTCACGTGCAATGCGTTCCTTTTCCAAGCGCTCTTTCTCGGCGCAAATGCGATCGTAGATAATCCGCAAATCGCCTTCGTAGCCACCTTCCTTCCATACGCGCAAAGCCTGTAGCTCCTCGGTTCGATAGCGCAAATCGGCGTAACCATAGATCGAAACGCTGTATTGATTATCCACATCCGTCTTTTTCGCCATGAACAGCGCTACTGAATCTTTGTGATAACGGATGTCAGACCGATAGCCGAGCCCAAGCCCAAAGGTGCTGATCCCAAAGAGCTCGACCACCTCGCTTTCGAAACCCGGCGTGAAAGATTCGACAACTTCCAGATCGATCAAGGTCACGTCATTGAGACTCATCGCCTGCCCATACTGCCTGAACGTGTAGTTCTCGATATGGCGTGCATTCACCATTTTTCCAATAAAGACAACATCCGCCAACGCCGCCTCCCCGGGAAAATGATACGGTGCTGGACTAAGCCCGAACGCAGCGGTTATGCCTGATGCCAGTAGGCCGAAAGCCACGATGAGGCCTTTCAACGAGTTAATTAACCGACCAAGCATACCATATCCCTCTCGCTTCACCGATGCGTCGACACAAACTCTTTGGGGTTATCCGTGATCGTGTAAATCCCCACCCGGCCAATGACCTCGGTCGGTTTGGCGTCAACGGGCATGGTGATCTTTCCGTCGCCATCGAGATCGACCACCACCACGATATTGGGGTTACCGTAGGCATCGGTGATCGTCGGCTTGCTCCTGCCTTCCGGCGTGTGCCATTCGCTTGATCCGAACGAGTAGAACGGTATGCACTTGCGGTTCCCTTGCTGCTGAACGGCCTCGATGTTGCGTGAGCCATCCGTATCTCGGCCACTCAATACGATAACGAAACGCTCGGCATTCAGCCCCTTGGCTAGATTTACGCTACCGGTCTTCTGAAACATTTTCGGGAACTCACCGTATTCATTGTGGAATGCTTCAAGTGCAGTGCTATACCCAGAAAATTGTGCGCGAGACTTTGCACTAGGCGCGCTCCCGCCACGACATCCAACACGTGGCACAAAGATGCCCCACAGAATGAGCCCCAAACCGCCATACATGAAGATGCGTAAAATCCACTTCACGCATAGTTAATATCACATCCCATCAACCCGCTGCACGGCCGCCGTCTAAGTGCTCGTATCGGTCGCGTCCCACTCCACACCGGGCGACAGCGCCCAGGTCAACGCTTCGCGTTTTTCGTGAATCACACCACCATTGCGCACCGGGTGAAACTTTTCCGGGACCTGCTCAGCGTGGCCCAACTGCGCGGAGCGAACCGCATTGTGCGCGCAGTAAAAGGTGTCTTCGAGCTGGAGCACGTCCGCCTCGCTGCGGGGAGATAGAGTCTTGGCGAACGCCTCGGGCCCTTGCCAAGACTCACCAATGAACTCCATCAGCGCGTCGCGACGCTTACCGCCGATCATTTTGCCGTCGAGCGCGGGCTGTTCGTCGTAGCCGAGCATCCACGCCAGCGCCTCCATATTTTCGAGGTTCCAGCCGATGGTGTCCATATGCTCTTTGCGCGCCTGCTCGCGGGGCTTGGTAATGATCAATGCCTCATCACGGGTAAATTCGTCAGGCAAATCATACACTGAGAGCAGCGCGCCGATGTCGTCCTTGGACACCGTTTTTTCGTCGTATACTACGTAAAGATAAACCGCATAACTGACGAGCAAGCGCTTCTGAATCTCGTTCGCCGGGCGCAACTTCCCCGGGACCCCAGCGCGACGGTTCAGCGTCGGCAGGGAAGAGGAAAAGCGAAAACCCGCCGCGTCTAATATCTCCTTAGAGCGAGCCCGAAGCGCCTCGCCCTGCGGGTCGGGCTGATCCGCGTTCTTCACTGTCGGATCACCGCCCATCTCATCGAGAGAGGCGGTCTTAAGCGGCTCCACATAGACGGGCCCAGTCGGGCCATTATCCGCACTCAAGCAAACCGCCACCCCAAGTGCGACCAAGAAAATCATTATGCGATGCATCGTCATTCCCGCGCATCCCAACGACTCTCCGCCGCCTTGTAAATGCTAGATGACTTCCACGCCGCCAAACCAAAGCAGCGCATTGACTTACACCCAACCCCGCTGCAAAGTTTCACCTTCATCTACTCAATTCTGCATTCCGCAATCCGAAATCCGCAATTCAAACCCTCCCCCTTCGCGATTCGCCATCCGCATTTCGCTCTTCGATAAATTATCATGAAACTGAAACGCAAACTCCGCTATGGAATGATTGGCGGTGGCCGTAACGCCTTTATTGGCGCGGTGCACCGCATGGCCGCCAACCTCGATGGCCAGATGGAACTCGTTGCCGGTTGCTTCTCCAGCGACCCCGGCCGCTCGCGTCTGTCCGCTGAAGACCTCTACGTGGCCCCCGAACGCGCCTACGCTTCGTATGAAGAAATGGCCAAGGCCGAGGCCGCGATGCCCGAGGACCAGCGCCTCGACTTCGTGTCGATCGTTACCCCGAACTACATGCATTTTCCCGTGGCCAAGTGCTTCCTCGAAGCGGGCTTCAACGTGATTTGCGACAAGCCGATGACCTTCGATCTCAAGGAAGCCAAGCAGCTTAAAAAGATCGTCGAGAAGTCCGGCAAAGTCTTTGCCCTCACGCATAATTACACCGGCTACCCGATGGTCAAAGAAGCCCGCGAGCTCGTGAAAAAAGGCAAGCTCGGCGACATCATGAAAATCGTCGCCGAATACCCGCAGGACTGGCTGCTCTCCGCCCTCGAAGCCGAGGACCAAAAGCAGGCCGCCTGGCGCACCGACCCCAAGCGCTCCGGAGCCAGCTGCGCGGTGGGCGACATCGGCACCCACGCTGAAAACCTCGCCCGCTACATCACCGGCCTCGACATTGACTCGATCTGTGCCGAGTTCACGAGCTTCGTCCCCGGCCGCCCGCTCGAAGACGACGGCAACATGCTCATCCGCTTCAAAGGCGGCGCCAAGGGCATCCTCTACGCTTCGCAGATTTCCGCGGGCGAGGAGAACAACCTCAACATTCGCGTCTACGGCACGAAGGGCTCGCTGGAGTGGCATCAGGAAAACCCGATGGAGCTGATCGTTAAATACCCGGACAAGCCCCGTGAAGTGCTTAAGCGCGGCCAGGGTTATTTGTCCAAGGCCTCCCAGGATGCCGCCCGCATCCCCCCCGGCCACCCCGAGGCCTTCCTCGAAGCCTTTGCGAACATTTACATGAGCGCCGCCGAGGCGATCAGCGACGAAGTCCAGGGCAAGTATCCCCGCAAAAAGGGTTACGACTTCCCCGACGTCGACGACGGTGTTTACGGCATGGCCTTCATCGAAACCTGCGTCAAGTCCTCCAAGGCCAAGGCCAAGTGGACGAAGTTCCCGAAGCTGTAGCCAGATTTTAAAAGGTAGGGCGCAGTCTCCAGACAAGCCGCCACGCCACGCTGGCAAAAACGAAAGTTACGCGAAACCACTCCGCCAACGGCTTGTCTAGAGATTGCGCCCTACCCTAAATCATCGCCATGCGCCTCGCCGCCATCATCTCATTATGCATTCTGATCCCGCTCTATGCCCTAGCGCAGGAAGCTGCCGCTGAGCCGCAAAACATCGACGCCACGCCTGAGTTCGTCTTCGAGGGCGACGTGGACTACGTCGACCCAGTGCTGCGCGATGACATCGGCCCGCCACGCGTGTTGTCGGGGACGATGACAACAATTTCACATACAGATGAGAGACCCGCTGTTGTTAGAGGTAAAATAGTCCCTGATGTCTCACTTGTCACTAATGCTGAATTTACCTTAGATAGAAATTATGTGATCTCCTATCAGGCGACTACCGATAAGGGCGCAGTCCAAGTCGTTTTAGGCGAAGCCAAAGAGGAAGATGATGTAATCAGTATAGTTTGTGCGTTTGAATCTGCGACGCCTCTAAGCAGCGGCTACACGATTCAGTATCTAGTCATCTTCATGAAAGATGATGACGGCGAAATGATTGAAGAAGCCATACACTTCTACACTGCGCCTACCTACCAAGAAGCCACGTTCGAGCTCACTTTCATCAATCCCGAAACCGGCGAAACCGCCAAGGCTACCGGCGAGATCACCATGTTCGCCAACCTCGATTCCGATGTGACGCCCGAGGAAGATTATCAACAACTTGAAAAACAAATCCTTGAGCTCGACACGATGCTGCAGGCCAAGCAGGCGCAAGCTGCCGAGCTGCAACAGCTGATCGATGCGCAGATCCGCGAGCTGAACCGGCACGATGCGATCATTGCCGAAATGAAGGCCCAGCAGGAACAGCTCGCGCGCGAAAACGAGCAACTGCGCTCCGGCGAGGCCTACCAGGCCATGGCCGAAGCCAATGCCGCCCTCCGCGAACGCCACGAGCAGAACACCGATGCGCGGCAGTTCTCCGCCGCCACCGTTGCCCAAATGACCGTGCGGCAGGAGTCGCTGGCCAAAGACAATGCCGACCTCGCCCGAAGCAACGCCGATCTCCGCGAGCAGCTCGCCGAGGCGTTGACCGAGATCAGCGCGATTCGCGGCAAGCAGGAATTGCTCAGCCGCCAGTCGGACAAAGAATTCGACTACAGCCTCCCCCCCGCGCCGGAACCCGCCCCCAAACCGAACAATCTTCCGCGTGCCAGCATCACCACGGTGACGCCGGTCACCAACGCGACACCTCCCGTCAACGAATCCCTTTCCGCCATGGCGCTCGCCGCCGTGGATGAGCCATCCACCGCCGACACACAGCCCGGCCCCGGCGAAGCCATCACGCCCAACGCCGACAAGATGCCACCGGGCACGATCACCGGCGTCCGCGAGCCCAGTGCCGTTGTTAACCCCGAGCAGGCTCAAGGCCAGTGGCGTTTCCCGCTACCGATGTCGGCCACGATCGACTCTGCACCGCAAAGTAATGCGACACCCGCTCCGCAAAGTGGCGAATCCGATGAGGACTCCAGCCACGTAAATCGCCGCGGACCGCGGCGGTAATTTTCTGTAACTACCCTGCGGCCTCCGCCTTCTTTTGGGCAGCTTCTTCTTTCGCTTTTTGGTGCGCCTCCTGATCGATGCTTTCCTGGAGCAGCCAGGCGGCCAGCCCACCAATCGCGGCGCACACTGGCAGCATCGCCATCGCGCGGCGATAGGCATTGATTGAATAATGGCCGTCATCGCCGAGTGCTTCGGAGCCCGCCGACCAATCCAGCAGCCCGCCAAAAAGCGCCATGCCAAGACCACCAAGCAGCATGACCATCATGTTAGTAACGGCGATCGAGGTGCCGCTAAACTTGCGCTCGTTGTGCTCCACGGCCGCCACAAAACCGATCACCTGCGGGCTCGACACCAGGCCGATCAGGAGCATCAGCACATAAACGCCCCACAAATCCATCGACTTAAAGAGCAGCAGCAGTGAGGTGCCGCCAACGGTCAGCAACGATGAGGCCGCCAGCAACAAACGCCGGTGCCCGATGTGCTCAGACAACCAGCCTGCGAAAGGACTTCCAACCAGCCAGCCCACGTAAAGCATCGACACCGCGCCCGAGGCCTCGACCTTCGTTTCTCCGGTTAGCGCCATAATATATTGCACACCCCATAAGGCACCGATCACCGATAGCGGCAGATACAGCGTGGAGGTCACCACGCCAGCGAGCCAGGTCTGCGGATTAAGCAAAACCTTCTTCAAGCCGAGCAGCATTTTGCTGAGTTTTTCGGGTGCCTTGGTCTGCTTGTGCGGAGGGCGGTGCGGAATGATAAACAGAATCAGCACCATGACGAATAAGCCGAAGTAACCGGCGTCCTTCATCGTAATACGCCAACCGAAATCGGACACCGCCGCCGCAATGCCGGCGTTGCCCACGATGGCACCGAGCATACCCAGCGAAGTGGTGAGGCCGGAGAGCAGCGCAAGCCGACGCCGGGGGAACCACTGTGTCGCCAAATACATGGTCCCGACAAAGGCAAACGACGAGCCAAAGCCCTGGCAAAGTCGCGCCAGTCCCAAGGTGTAACTTTGATGACCGGACATGACGAAAATGCAGCCAACGGCGCACAGAAAACAAGCCGGAACGAGGATCGTTTTCGCGCTAAAGCGGTCCAACGCCGGCCCCACAAAAAGCTGCATCGGCGCGTAAATATAAAAGTAAATGCCGAGCACCCCGCCCAGCGCGCCCGCGGTCAGGCCGAACGAGGCCTGCAGCTCCGGCTCCATCACCGAGGGGGCCACGCGAACAAAAAACTCGTAGAGATAGAACAACGAGGCCACGCCCCAAATCATCCACGCCCGAAATCCCCCGGGGCCTTCTACGTGCGAGTCCGTTTCAGCAATAGCACCCATGAAATAAGCCTAATCCAATCAGCTACTTACGCCAGCACGAACCGCGCCACCGGCAATGTTTTCTCCTGATTCAGAGCCATTACCACAATGAGTTCGACATGAGCCTCTCACGGCTGCAGGGCTCGTGCTTATTGCGCGATGCCGTCATTGCCTCTCCGCCATCAGGGTGCTGCATCGCGCAAGCGCGAGCTCTACAGCAATACCCCAGTAATAAAAACTACAGCCCGAGGATGTTAAACAGCACCGCAAAGACCGCGTCGGCCACAATGATCAGCGTGATACCGGTCACCACGGCGGACGTCGTTGCCTGGCCGACCGCAGCGGAGCTGCTGCCACACTGCATGCCCCGCATACAACCGGAACCTGCCACGATGAAGCCAATCACAATCGCTTTGATGATGCCGGTTGAGAAATTGGCCAGATCGATGGCACCGATGGTGCGATTAACAAACTGCGAAACGGTGACATCCAGCATCGAGGTGCCGATTATCATACCGCCCAGTATGCCAATGAAATCCGCAAACAGCACCAGCATCGGCATCATGATACACAGGGCGAGCATCCGCGGCAGAACCAGAAAATCCATTGGCGAGAGGCCGAGTGTTTTGAGCGCGTCAATTTCCTCGGACACCTTCATGCTGCCGAGCGAGGCGGCAAAGGCAGCCCCCGTGCGGCCACACATGATAATCCCCGTCATGATGGCACCCATTTCGCGCACCATCGCCAGGCCCACCAGATCGGCTACGTAGATATCCGCACCAAATTTCTGGAGCTGCACCGCGCCGACGAAGGCCAAAATCACGCCGACCAAAAAGTTAATGAGCAATACGATGGGTAGCGCTTCAGCGCCGGTCTGCTGCACAATGACCCAAAGATCCGTCCAGCGGAAGCGCGCCTTGCCCTTGAAAAACCGCAACAGCGACAACGTGCACTCGCCAATAAATTCGATAGTCTCGCTGAGCTCTTTGCCGAAAGCAATGGTGGCGTTACCGACCTTAGTGAAAAAACCTTCGTGCTTCTGGTCGCGGCCGGTGCCCTCTTTTTTCGGCACTGCGGTCGCTAGCTTGAGGAGGCCCTCGGCTCCGTTAGGCAAGCCGGATAGATCCATGTCGGTCTTGGTCAGCTTGGCCAAGTCGCCGACTTTTTGCAGAAAGGTCATCAGCGCGGTATCCCAACCGGTGACCTTGCTGGACTCAAAGGCGAGCTTCGACGGCGGCTTGCCTTCGCCGAACTGCGACTCCACTTGAGAAAAATCCGGAATCGCGGCACCAAACTTCCACTCGCCCGCCAGTTCCAACACCAGTGAGTCGCCCGCCCGCTGGACATCCAGTTCCGCTGTAGCCTGAGTCTGCGCCATGTTAAGGAGCGATCTTGTTGCTAACTCGGCATTTGCCAATCACTTTTGTGCTTCGCCCAACAATTTGAAGCGGGCACAAAAAACCCCGCTGGCGCAAACCAGCGGGGTTCGAAAACTGATGTTCGTGCAAGGCGGCCCTTAGAGGGAGCCTTCGCCCTTTTCGTCAGTGCGGATGCGGACGGACTCTTCGATCGGAATGACGAAGATCTTGCCGTCACCAATTTTGCCGGTTTTGGCGGCCTTGGCGATGGTTTCAACCGTCTTTTCTGCGATGTCGGAAGGCACGGCGATGTCGACCATGACCTTCGGGAGGAAGTCCACGGTGTATTCGCTGCCGCGATAGATTTCGGTGTGGCCTTTTTGGCGACCAAAACCCTTTACCTCAGTTACGGTCATACCTTCGATGCCGATCTCCGAGAGAGCTTCCTTCACTTCTTCGAGTTTGAAGGGCTTAATAATGGCTTTTACGAGTTTCATAACTAATTCGTATAGATTGATTATTCTGTTTCAGGCAATGAATCAAGAAGAGACTCAAACCATTACTTGGTGTCAGGAGCAAACTGCGGGTAAGCTTCCTGCCCGTGTTCGCCGATGTCGAGGCCTTCTGCTTCCTCTTCTTCGCTGACGCGGATACCGATGGTAACCTTCAGGATGCCGAAGAAGATAATGGAGAAGATGAAGGCGAATGCGGAAATCGAGAGCGTTCCGATGAGCTGAGTCATGAAGCTGAAGCCGGCACCTTCCTGCTGGAAGATAGCTACAGCGAGCGTGCCCCAAACACCACAAATACCATGCACGGAAACCGCGCCGACCGGGTCGTCGATCTTGATCTTGTCGAAGAATAGGATGGAAACAACTACCAGAGCACCAGCGATCAGGCCGATGAGGACCGAGCCAAGGAGCGTGACGGAGTCAGCGCCAGCGGTGATACCAACCAGACCGGCCAGGATACCGTTAAGGGCCATGGAGAGGTCAGGCTTCTTGAGAAGCGCCCAGGATACTGCGATGGCAGCCAGACCACCAGCGGCAGCGGCCATTGCTGTCGTCACGAAGACGAAAGAAACCAGTTCCGCGTCAGCGGAAAGAACCGAACCACCGTTAAATCCGAACCAACCGAGGAACAGAAGGAAGACGCCAATCGTGGCGAGCGGCATCGAGTGACCGAGGATCGGCTTGATCTTGCCGTTCTCGAGATACTTGCCCTTACGAGCGCCAAGCAAGATCACACAGGCCAGGGCAGCGAAACCACCGAAGGCATGCACAAGTGAAGAACCTGCGAAGTCATAGAAGCCCATGCCGTCGAGCCAGCCACCGCCCCATTTCCAGGAGCCAGTTACAGGATAGGCAAAAGATACCAAAAGCGTGGCGAAAATCATGAAGCTGGGAAGCTTCACACGTTCAGCAACAGCACCGGACACAATCGTAGCCGCAGTCGCTGCGAACATCGCTTGGAAGATAAAGTCCGTCCAACCAGTCATGCAGAGACCTGTGCCGCCGTATTCAATGAACGTGCCACCATAGTCAGCCATGGTAACTGCACCGTTAAGCGCGTAAACACCTTTTATAATCCAAGCATCCACAGGATACATTGAGTTGAATCCAACCAAAAGGTAGGAGATCAATCCCATGCAGATGATAAAGACATTCTTAAATAGAACGTTGACCGTATTCTTACTTTGCGAAAGACCGGACTCAAGCGTTGCGAAACCGAGGTGCATCAAGAACACCAAAGCTGCTGCAATAAGAATCCAGAGGTTACTTATTGTGAAAAACGGCGCAACTTCGTAGCGTTGGAAATATCCTTTCACCGCTGCTTGCTGCTCAGGCGTCAGATCACTCATCTGCCCACCGGTTTGCGTGAATTCATAGAGCAGCACCGCTTTCGCGTCTAATGCTAACTCATCGTAGTCCTCACCCTCGGTGTCCAGCTCTACAGCCGTAACCTGGAGGTCTTCCGACGTTGGGTCAACATCCTGAGCAAAAGTCCAAGACGCGCTACCTATCGCGAGTCCGAACATAAGCATCAAGAATTTCAGGAGTCTGAGTTTCATGATCATAGATATAGTTTGTTGGATTGAGAATTTTTCCGTTGGATAACCGGAGTTTTACTGAGAGGCGCCTTAAAAGCACCCATCGTGCCAATTTCCCAATTTTGACTTCTCAAACTATCTGCCATGATCTCGGTTCACGCATAAACCCTATGAACGGAACCAACTAGAATTCATGAAATCCATTCATCCAAAACCGGAACTCGTGGACAAATTTGATCGGTAACCGTGTTTCTTTTGCGCAACCAGCAAGCAAACTGAGCATGTGCATACAGCACGAACTGGCTGAATTTGCCCCGCTTCTGTGTCTATATTACGCAAAATGCTGCATAATTTTAACCAGATACGTGGGGCAAAAGCACTTACCCAGACATATTCTGGCCCATTTACTTGCTGCGCAGCGCCTTAAGCTTCTCGTAGGATTGCAAGGCTCGGTTGCGCCCCTGCTTATGGTCGATGATCGGTGCCGGATAGTCACGACCGATGACCACTCCGCCTAGCTGATCCAGGTCAGCCTCCCAAGGCTGATGAATCACCTTGGTGTCCAGTGGCCGCAGCTCGGGAACCCATTCGCGGACATAGTCGCCGTTGGGGTCAAATTTCTCGCCCTGCAGGATAGGGTTAAACACGCGAAAATACGGGGCGGCGTCCGCCCCACAGCCCGCGCTCCACTGCCAGCCCTGGGTATTGTTGGCCAAATCTGCGTCGACCAGCGTATCCCAGAACCAACGGGCACCCTCCTGCCACGGGATTTGCAAGTGCTTGACCAGCAACGATGCCACGATCATGCGCACGCGATTGTGCATCCAGCCGGTCGCCCAAAGCTGACGCATGCCGGCATCAACGATCGGGTAACCGGTTTCGCCCTTTTGCCAAGCCTGGAGATAGGCCTCATCCATCTCCCACGGGAAGTGGTTAAACTCCTCACGCAGCGGCTCCGTGGGCGTGTGCGGAAAGTGAAACAGCAGGTGGTGCGAGAACTCGCGCCAGCCGATCTCGGACAAAAATTTACGCGCGCCCTTGGTCCCGTCGGAGTCGTGCTTGTCGAAGGCAGCAAAGACCTCGCGCGGGCCGATCTGGCCAAAGTGCAGGTACGGCGACAGGCGCGAGGTGCCGTCCATATCCGGACGATCACGGTTCTTAGTGTAGCCAGAGGCGTTGCTGGCGGCCAGCTTGCCCAGCCGCTGGCGCGCGGCGGCGGTCGTGGGGGTCCAGGCATCGTAGAAGCCGGTATCCCAGCCAATGTCCGGCAAGAGCGCCAACTCTTCCACAGCCAGCGAATCGGGCCATTGTTTGGGTGCCTTGGCCTGTTGGTGGTCCACACTAACCGGCGGGGCGATTTTCTGCTGCATGCAGTGCTTCCAATACGGCGTAAAGACCTGAAATGGCTTGCCGGATTTGTTTTTGATTTCCCACGGCTCAAAGACTAGGGACGCATTAAAACTCTTAGCCTCAAAGCCCTCGCTGGTAAGGCTTTCCTTGATCAGCTTGTCCCGCTTGATCACGTCCGGCTCGTAACGGCGGTTCCAGAAAACCGCCTCTGCGCCAGAGTCCTTGAGCAAGCGCTTCAGCTCTTCACCGGACTTGCCCCGGCGGATGATCAGACGCAGGCCATAGTCGTCCAGTTGGCTGGATAGATCGTTGAGCGCATGGTGTAGCCACCACTTGCTCGCGCCGCCGAAGCCCCACTTGCCCTCCCCTTTTTCGTCGTAAATGAAGACCGGCACGACGGGGCCACCACGCTCGATAGCAGTTTGTAAGGCGGGGTTATCGTGAATGCGTAGATCCTGGCGAAACCAGATGATACTTGGAGCTTGGTTAGCGGACACGGCTTAGTATGGGTGACTCCCCCGCAGAGCGCAAATGGACGGGCTAAAAACTCAAAGGATTTTACCAATCCAAATTGCCCAGGCAGCAACCAGCCCCAAGGCAATCCCTCCGATGGTCAATACCAGCGGTATTTTGCTTTTTCGTTCCTTACGAACACGCCGGACATTGGTCCGCTCATACTTTGCGCTTCTCACTAAGGTTAAGCTATGAAATTGGTTACCCCGAGCAAATAAAAAAGCCTCCCAAAAATGAGAGGCTGATATTATAAGTAGCTGCACTGCACAACTTTCGCCCCTATCATAGCACAGCCAGCAGCCCCGGCACCAGACGAAACACCAGAGCAGATCAACGCGTACCCTTACCTGCAATATCTCCACCGACCTAACGCTCGATTAAATCACCCGGGAACCACTCTCCCTCGATGAGCACGGTCTTAGGCTTGGCTGGGATACCCCGCTCGTTGCGCAAGAGCTGGCCGACCACGAGGTCCACCGTTGCCGCGCCAATCGCACCCCAGTCCCGCTCAATGTATGCACCCGGCGGCTTATCCGCCATCAGCGTGACCAAACCAATGTCTTCCGGCACCCGGCGTCCGCAGTGCTGCAACAAGCTGAGCACCTGATTGCCAAAAGCGGTGATCAGCGCGTCGAGCTGATGCTCGTCCAGCCAGCGGTTTAGCTCGTCCGGCGTAATCAGTTCCGTCCGCAAAACCGGGATCGCCGCTTCGTTCTGGTTCAGGATCGCGCAACCGGCGTCAAAAGCAAAGTCCACGCGCGCATTGGTATACTCTGAGTAAATCACGCCGACCCGCTGATAGCCCAGCGCCTTCAACTCCTGCCATGCCCGGGGAATGGTGTGCGTAAAATAAGTCGCCGCGCGGTGTAGCTGCGGCTCGCGCAACGAAGCACCCATGGCCGCCATTGGATACCGGCTCCAGTCAATCGGCAACTGCCCCCGAAACCCGATTGGCCCGATGATCAGCCCCAGCACGCTGCGGCTGCGGAGAATGTGTGTCATGCGGTCCACACTTAGCCCCGGCTCCGCGCCCCAAACCGGCGTCAGGTTGTAGCCCATCTCGTTGGCCCGTTGCTCGGCACCCTCAAACAGCTTGCGATAATACAAATGGCAACGCCAGATATCGGGGTCCTCAAAGCTGTGAACGAAGCCCAAGTTCGCGGACTTTGCGGAGCCATGCGATTGGCGCAGGCTTTGCATAAGTGCCGATACCATCGGGTTGGGCCGATAGCCAATCTCCTCGGCAATACGACGGATTTTCTCCTGCGTTTTCTTCGAAATGCGCGGATCGGCGCGCAGTGCGCAGGAGACGGTGTTACGGGAGACCCCTGCAATATCGGCAATGGTTTGGAGAGTCGGGTTTCTACGGGGCATTACGGGTAATGCTGCGCATTTTCTGGCAAAGCGGCAAGCATAGGCAAGCGTTTAACCATCGGCCAACAATACCTTGCCCAGCGCTATTGCCCTACCGCCCCGCGGCGGCAACCACTCGCCGAACGAAGCTGAGTTCGCTATCGAAACGAATCCCGATAGTGCTAGCGGACAGACCGATCTAAATGAAAACGCCGGAGTTTCCCCCGGCGCTTGATCGAATATTCTACTTACTAGACCTCAGCAAGATGTCCCAAAGACTGCCTTACTTGCGGCGGCGCAGTAGCGCGACGCCCAGGGCACCCATTGCGGCAAACATCGCGTAAGTCGTGGGCTCCGGAACTGCGGCCACGGTCAGGATACCGTCGGATTCCCACAGGGTGGTGTCCCAGGCAATGACGCCATCCATGATGACATTGCTTGCGTCACTAATGACGTTCACCGTGCCCCCAACCTCATCAAAGAGGTTGAAGGTGTCATTCACGCCGGGGGTGTAACCACCCTGGCCAACGAGGCGAATCGTCGATCCAATGATCGACAGGTCAGTGGTGGCACTGGCAACCGAAAAGCTCTCGCTGTCGTTGTTGCCGAAAACATCAAATTGCAGTTCACCGCCGCTGAGCAGGTTGAAGGTACTGGTGACGGCAATGACATTCGCCGATGCGGAATTATAAGGCTGGTAAAGGCCGCTCACGTTGATGGTCGATTGCAACTGCTGAAAGCCAACGAGCGTACCGCCGGCCGCCACTGTCGTGGGCACACGTAGTCGGGCAACACCGCCCTCTGTTGCCGGATCGTTAATGAACGCACCACCGCTGTTGATCGTGATGCTACTCAACCCCCAGGCGGCGTGGTGGCCGCCGTCATTGGTCAGGCTGCCACCGCTGTTGATCACAATGCTGCCGCCGGTATCAGGCGCTCCCGTATCAAAATCCTTGTAAGCCTGTGTGTCGGTGACCACGACTTGAAAACCACCGAGCGATATCTCGTCGTTAGCATCCGGCACACCGTTATCCCAGTTAGCCGGGTCATTCCAATTACCCCCATCCGGGCCGATGAAGGTGGTAAAAGCAACGCCAAAGGCCGCGCTCGTACTAAGCGCTAGACCAGCGACGGTTAGCGGGACAAAGCGCAGGGATCGAAGGGTAGGTATTTGCATATGAGTAGTCTGTTGAGTGTGGGGCGAAACGTTGAAAACGCTGAGATAGCGTTAAATGTATACGTTTGATTAACCGAACACGTTATTTCTGTCAATGGGTTTCCCGATCCACTAGATTTGATTACTCGTGTAAGTTAAAAAAAACTTCTGAGAGCAGACAAAAAAAAGCCAAGGAGCGTTTATCGCATCCTTGGCTTAAAAAATTAGTGTTAGCGAACGATTACTCGTCGCCGTCGTCGCCAATCGCCTCGACCGGGCAACCTTCGAGGGCCTCCATGCACAAGTCGATGTCGTCCTGAGACTCAGGCTGCTTGATCACGTAGGAGTATCCGCCGTCATCGCTGCGCGCAAAATAGTCAGGCGCGGTCTCGCGGCAGAGATCGCAATCGATGCACTGTTCATCCACATAAAATTTACCGGCAACATTCTCCGGCCACTTGTCATTGATATCAGCCATAAACGAGAAAAATGTGCGCGAGGCCCGCCTTCTGTCAAGCGGGTTGTTGCATTGACGGCCTACAAATCATCAATTGCGCCAATGCCACCGAGGTGCGAAGCATCGCCCCAAGTGTGCAACAGCCAGCGACCGTCCTCGAAGGAGAACTCGTTGTAGGCCGCATTGATGAACTTATACGCCCGCGCCTGCTCCACCGGAATCCCGATGGCGTGCCGGAGAAACATCCCCAAAATGCCACCATGCGTGACGATGCAGAGTGTCTGCCCCTGGTAGCGCTCGGCAATGGCGTCAAAGGTATTGCCCGCGCGGTGAAAGACATCTCTTAGGCTCTCGCCGCCTGGTATAATGTAATCCGCGCCGCCGTGGAGGTACCCCTCCTCTTCGTTGGGAAACTTCTCAGCGGCCTCTGCCCGGGTGTAGCCAGCCAGCGCACCGAAATTTCGCTCACGCAGACCGCTATCTTGATCCCAAGGCGTCGATTCGTGGTGTTGGGCAATCGCGCGGCAGGTATCCACCGCGCGGCCCAAATCACTGGATATAATCCGGTCGAACTGATAGCTCTTCAACCGTTCGCCAATGGCCTCGGCCTGCTGACGACCTTTCGCAGTCAACGGCGAGTCCAGCTGCCCCTGGTAGCGATGCTGAACATTCCATTCAGTCTCGCCGTGGCGGATGACGATAAGTCGCATAGCTCTTGAAGATTAAAGTGAACAAATTAAAAATTAAAGTGGATAACGGCATCAACTCCTGAGCCCCAACAACTTTAATTTGCTCACTTTAATATGTTCACTCCCTAAATATGAATCGCCTCGTTGTGGGTCGCGGCGGCGGCTTCCATCAGCGCTTCAGACAAGGTCGGGTGCGCGTGGATGGTGCCGTGGATTTCTTCCCAGGTCGCTTCCAGCTCCATGCCCAAGGCATATTCCGCGATGAGCTCGGTGGCCTCGGCACCGGTGATGTGCGCGCCCAAAATTTCGCCTTCCGGCTCGGAGACGATCAGCTTGACGAAGCCGTCCGATTCCTTGGCGGCAACTGCCTTGCCGGAAGCTGTGAACGGGAACTTGCCCACCTTGTATTTGATACCCTTCTCCTTCACGTCGCGCTCGGTCAGGCCGATGCTCGCCACCTGAGGTTGGCAGTAGGTGCACCCGGGGAAGCGCTCGTAAGGACGTGGCTCACCGTGGCTGAACATGCCATTGACTGCTTGCACGGCCTCGTAGGTAGCCACGTGCGCCAGCCAAGGCGGCCCGATGATATCGCCGGCGGCGTAGATGCCCTCGACGTTGGTCTTATAGTGCTCGTCGACCTTGATGTAATTCTTGAACATTTCCAGCTTCACGCGGTTCGAGAGCAGGCTGTCCATATTTGCCTGCACGCCGATAGCGACGAGCAGCGATTCGGCTTCGAGCTTCTCAGTCTTGTCCCCCTTGACGGCGTCGAGTGTGACCTTGCCGTCGGCGACTTCGATATTCTCGGCCTTGGTGCCGGTGAGGACCTTGAGGCCCTGCTTTACAAATTGCTTCTCGACGAACTTCGAGACGTCGTCGTCTTCGACGGGCAGCACGCGGTCCATCATTTCGACCACGGTCACTTCGCAGCCGAATGCATTGAGGAAGTAGGCGAACTCCATGCCGATTGCGCCAGCACCGAGCACCACGCAGCTCTTTGGAAGATCGCGGCGGTCCAGGATTTCGCGGGCGGTCATCACCTGCTTGCCGTCCTTCTTCAGGCCCGGGAGCATGCGTGCGCGGCAACCAGTGGCAATGAGGATGTTTTTCGCCGAGAGGAACTCACCCTTGCGGTCGCCGGAGATCAGCTCGACCATACCGGGCACGTTGATCTGCGCCTGGCCAACGATGTAGTCGACCTTGTTCTTTTTAAAGAGGAACTCGATGCCCTTGGCCATCTGGTCGGCCACGCCACGGGAGCGCTCAACCACCTTGGGGAAGTCCACATCGATCTTACCCACCGTGAAACCAAATACGTCGGCGTGCAGCATTTTCTGGTAGAGCTCGGCGCTCTTGAGCAATGCCTTCGACGGAATGCAGCCCCAGTTAAGGCACGTGCCACCGGCGCGTTCCATTTCTACGCAGGCAACTTTCTTGCCGAGCTGTCCGGCGCGAATCGCGCCGGCATAGCCGGCCGGGCCGCCGCCAATTACTACTAAATCATAGCTGCTTGTATCTGCCATAGCTGGTGTTCTCCAATAAAGGGATCAGTCGAAAAGGCAGCATTAATGCCCCTGTGTCGCCCTTCGTCAACCCTACGACGCAAGGATCGGAAAGAATCGTTACTTTAACTGAAAATAACCCAACATTTTGAAAACGCGGCAAAAAGTCCTTGAAATGTCAGGACGGTCCCTCAGGTTGTTTCGCGTATGCTCCGACTGACGACTCTTTTTGCATCACTCCTGATTTGCGCATCCGTAAGCGCGGACACCCTTGTCCTGAAGAATGGCGACCGCATTTCCGGCACGCTCACCAGTAAGGAAAACGGTGTCATTACCTTTCAATCCGACCTGCTCGGCCAACTGACCATCCCGGAAAGTGACGCCACGGTAGAGATGCCCGCGCCGCCCGCGCCATCCCCGGCCGAAGCTGCCGCGGTCGCCAACGCCACTACTGCGGCCGCCGTCACCGAAGAAGCCACCGACAAAGAGTCGATCTCCAAGCAAAAGCAGGAGGAAGTGGACGCCGTCACCAAGTCCATCAAGGACACCCAAAATTGGATCCACGAAAACATCATCCCTGAAGGCTGGTCCGGTAAGCTCTCCTTTGGCTTCCGCTACCTGGAATCCAACACCGAAACCACCGGCGTGAACTTCGACCTCAATGGTAAGAAGGACGCGGCACCCCACCACTACGCCTACGACATTTACTACCAATACAGCCGCCAGACGCAGACCAACGGCGGAGTTAACAAGAACCAGGACCAATACGGTGCCGAGTTCGACTACGATTACGACATCAACGACTGGATGTTCTTCAACGCCAGTGCAAGCTACCTGCGCAACCAGGTCAAAGACATCCGCCACCAGGCTGATCTCGACCTTGGCCTCGGTTTCCACGTCATCGAAACCGACGACATGACCCTCGATCTGATTCCGGCCTACACCCTTCAATACAAGGACGCCGAAGGCATTTCGCAAAAATGGTATAACCTCGCCACGCTTAAGGAAGAGTTCGTTTATCACTTCAGCGAAATCGTCCGCTTCGAGCAAACCGCATTCGGTAGCGTCGAGCCGAGCGACACCCAAAACTACCAGTACGGCTTCACCGCCGCGCTGATCAGCAAACTGGCTGAATGGGTGGAAGCCAGCATCGCTTACGAACTGACCTATGACAACACCGTCGGCACTGGCGGCGTTAAACGCGAGCAGCAGATCATCGTCGGCATCGGCGTCCCCTACTAATCTGCAGCGCACGATAGCAAAATCATTTCCAAGAAGGCGTTCCCATTGCGGGAGCGCCTTTTTGCTTTCATCTTTTTCCTGAAATCTGTTTCCTGCGCATATGTCCGAAAACCTCCGTCTGGATGGTCGCCAAGTCGACCAGCTCCGCCCGATTTCCTTTGAACCCGGCATTGCGCCAAACGCCACCGGCTCTGTCCTCGTCAGCTTCGGCAATACACGCGTCATCTGTAGCGCCACGATCGAGAAGCGCGTTCCTGGCTGGATGAACGCCCAGGGCGTCGAGGGAGGCTGGATCACCGCCGAATACTCGATGCTGCCCTACTCCACGCTCGATCGCAAACCGCGCGACTCCTCCAAGGGCCGCGTCGACGGGCGCACCGTGGAAATCCAGCGCCTCATCGGCCGCTCCATGCGCGCCGTGGTCGACCTCAAGAAAATGCCAGGTATGACGCTCTGGATCGACTGCGACGTCCTCCAGGCCGACGGCGGCACCCGCACCGCGTCGATCACTGGAGCCTGCGTCGCCGCCAAG
Organism: Cerasicoccus sp. TK19100; assembly: GCF_027257155.1. NCBI lineage: Bacteria > Pseudomonadati > Verrucomicrobiota > Opitutia > Puniceicoccales > Cerasicoccaceae > Cerasicoccus > Cerasicoccus fimbriatus. The sequence continues at coordinate 399,052 of NZ_JAPWDU010000005.1, read as the reverse complement.
ATGGCCTTTAAGCGCCTGATGAATGACGGCGTCCTCGCCGAGAATCCGATGGAAAACTCCGTCGCCGCCGTCAGTGTAGGCGTGTGGCAGGACCTCGAAGTTCTCGATCTGCCCTATGTGGAAGACCGCGACGCCGACGTCGATTTCAACGTCGTCATGACCAGCGCCGGCGAATTCGTCGAGGTCCAAGGCACCGGCGAAGAGGCCACGTTTACCCAGGAGCAGCTCGACCGGCTACTCTCCCTGGCCAAGAAAGGCATCGCTGAAATTAGCGATATGCAGTCCGCTGCATTAGCTTGATTAATCACGTTGGACATTTTTTAGCCACCCCGGCGTTTTATGTTAATTACGACATAAAAAACCGCGCATCATTGACCAATAAAGGCAAAATAATAGATGGGCGGAGCAAATTAAGCGTTGCCAAAACCCTGATGTGGCAAACATCCTGCCAACCCAGCCCACTTCCTGAAACCCATGAATATTCACGAATACCAAGCCAAGGAATTGTTCTCCGAATTCGGCATCGCGGTGCCCGCCGGCAAGGCGGCCCAGAACGCATCCGAATTTGACGCGGCGCTTAGCGCTATCGAAGGCGACACCGTTGTGGTGAAGTCCCAAATCCACGCCGGTGGTCGCGGCAAAGGAACCTTTACCGACGGCTTCAAGGGAGGCGTCAAGGTCCTGCCCCGCTCCGAAGCAGCCGAGGTTGCGGGTAAGATGCTCGGCAACACGCTGGTCACCCACCAAACCGGCCCGGAAGGCCGCGTCGTTAAGACCGTCTATTTCACCGAAGCCAGCGACATCCAAAAGGAATATTATCTGGCCATCCTGCTGGACCGCGCCACGAGCAAGCCCGTCATCATCGCATCGACCGAGGGCGGCGTGGACATCGAAACCGTTGCCGAAGAAACGCCGGAGAAGATCATCCGCGTCATTATCGACACCGCGACCGGCCTCATGCCTTTCCACAAGCGCCAGATCGCCTTCGGCCTTGGCTTCTCCGAAAAGGAGCAGCTCAAGCAGCTCGATAAGCTCCTGACCGGCCTTTACAATATGTTCTGGGACAAGGACTGCTCGATGGTGGAAATTAACCCGCTCATCACCACGCCTGCGGGTGACATCCTGGCCCTCGACGCCAAGGTAAATTTCGACAGCAATGCCCTGTTCCGCCACCCGGAAATCGTCGCCCTGCGCGACCTCGGCGAAGAAGACCCCAAGGAAGTCAAAGCCTCCGATGCCGGTCTTAGCTACATCGCACTCGACGGCAACATTGCATGCCTCGTCAACGGTGCCGGTCTGGCCATGGCAACCATGGACATCATCAAGCACTTCGGCGGCAACCCGGCAAACTTCCTCGACGTGGGCGGTGGTGCCAATGCCGACCAAGTCACCGAGGCCTTTAAGATCATCCTCAGCGACCCGAACGTGAAGGGTATTTTGGTCAACATCTTTGGCGGCATCATGAGCTGCAAGACCATTGCTGACGGCATCATCGAAGCCGCTAAGAACGTCGACATCACCGTGCCGCTCGTCGTGCGCCTCGAAGGTAACTCCGTCGCCGAAGGTAAGCAGGCGCTGGCTGACAGTGGCCTGGCCCTGACTCCTGCCGACTCGCTCTCCGACGCAGCTCAAAAAATCGTCAAGCTCGTCTCCGAAGGCGCGTAAACATCCAATTTAAAACCACGAAACCATACCGATCATGAGTGTCCTCGTTGGCAAAAACACCCGCGTCGTCGGACAAGGAATTACCGGCAAGGCCGGCACCAAGCACGCCTTGAATAACATCGCCTACGGCACCAATTACGTTGCTGCCGTCACGCCCGGCAAGGGCGGCCAAACCTGGGAAGAAAAGACTCCCATCTTCAACTCCGTGCACGAAGCGGTCGAAAAAGAAGGCGCCAATGCGTCCGTCATTTTCGTCCCGCCTCCCTTTGCGGCTGACGGCATCCTTGAAGCCATCGACGCCGGCATCGAGCTGATCATCTGCATCACCGAAGGCATTCCGGTCCGCGACATGACTGCCGTAAAGGATGCGCTGATCAAAACCGGCGGCAAGACCCGTCTAATTGGCCCCAACTGCCCGGGCATTATGACTCCCGGCGAGTGCAACATCGGCATCATGCCTGGCTACATTGCGCAGCCCGGCAAGGTAGGCGTGGTCAGCCGCTCCGGCACCCTCACCTACGAGGCTTGCTATCAGCTGACCGTTCGCGGCCACGGCCAAAGCACCTGCATCGGCATCGGCGGTGACCCCATCAATGGCACCAGCCACCTCGATGCGGTAAAGCTCTTTAATGATGATCCGGAAACTGAAGCCATCATTCTGATTGGCGAGATCGGCGGCAGCGCCGAGGAAGAAGCCGCAGCCTACATCAAGGAGCACGTCAAGAAGCCGGTCGCAGCGTTCATCGCTGGCACGACCGCGCCTCCCGGACGCCGCATGGGCCACGCAGGTGCCATCGTATCCGGCTCCAGTGGCAGCGCGGAAACCAAGATCGCCGCGCTCAAGGATGCCGGTATCGCGGTTGCCCCGACGCCATCCGAGATCGGTGAGACACTGCTCTCAATTTACGGCTAAGCAAATACGCCAGACAGTCGCATTGCATAATGTTCATGCCAGCTTGCATGAAACATTTTCGCAATTATTGTTAAAGACATATACAATAATTCCGTTAAATGTTTATCAGTATGTTGAGTGTTACTCCCAGCCAATCACGTTTAAGTGCCTGATACAAAAATATCGTGCTTAATGTGTTGCCAAAGGGTCTACAGTTAATTACCGATAAAGGATTCTTGATAAGCAAGGAAGATTATGGCTAAAAAACAAACTCATGGGCGTGCGCCCGGAAAAACCCAAATCTCAATCAGCCTGCCGCAGGATCTGGTTGAAAAAATCGATCGTCTGGCGGCTACTGAAAACCGCAACCGATCCAACTTCATCGCCACGCATCTAGAATCGTTGGCCGGTGAACTTGAGGCATCGGAGCCTCCCAAGAAGTTCAAAAAGAAAGCAACAAAGTAACCCTCTGCGTTTGCTTTCATAGATTCACCCCGAAAACTGAATCCCGCTCTGTTCCAGAGCGGGATTCAACTTTTACGGCAATCCTTGCTATTTGCGCACGCCCGCATTTGATTGCACATCGTGAATATCTACGCCGACTGGTTACCTGACAACGCCTACTACGCCTTCCACCTGCTGGCTTGGCTGGGCGGCGTCATCGTGCTGCAATGGCTGGGATTCCACCGACTGCTTTGGCGCAACCGGCGCGCAATATTCTGGCCCACCGCCTTACTAGGCACCTACCTGATTTTAACGGATATCGTCGCCGTGCATTTTGAGGTCTGGCACTTCGACGCCAACTTCATCCTGGCTGGCGCGGTTGCCTCACCGCTTGCGCAGTTCGCGTTAAAGCCATTTGGCGTCCCCATCGAGGAGTGGCTTTTCTTTTACCTCACGGCTATGCTCGTGGCGCAGAGCTTCATTCTGTTTCTGCCGAGAAAGCTGCGGCACGAAGCGCCCAGCCCATAGCCTCGCTTATGCGGCACGAAGCGCCCTACTCTAGTCAGGCTTTTGCGCAGTGATCAAGTGGTAGTAGCCGAAGAGTGGCTGGCTCTCAAAATTGATAAAACCAGCCGTTTCCAGCATCGCTGCAAATTCGCTGATGGCATACTGCTTGCCCTTCTCACGGATCAGCATTGCTACGGTATAACAAGCGGCAAACAACGGGCCATCGCGATTTTCATTGATCGGCACTTCGCTGATCAAAATACGGCCTCCCGGCGGCAAGGCTGCGAATGATTGCTGGGCCAGTTGCAGGCAGGAATCCCAGTCCCAATCGTGGAAAATGTTGCTGAACAGATGCGCGTCAAAGCCGGTTGGCAATTCGCGGAACATATCACCGATCATGAGCTTCACCCGATCCTCCAGGCCAAACTGCGCCAGCGTATCACGGGCCAGCTCGCAAACAACTGGGACATCGAACGCCGTTACCGCTAGCTTCGGCAGCTTGCTGGCAATCGCACAGGTAATCGAGCACGAACCAGCGCCAACATCCAGCAGGCGCTGCGCCTCAGCAAGATATCGATGCTCAGCCAGGGCAGCCCCCGTCGGTAGCGTGTGCGCGTGCAACAGCTTAAACAACGGCTTCAGCTCTGCGGCATCAAGATCGGAGGCAGCAATCACCTTGGCATCAGCGGGTTTCGAGCCGTCAACGATCGCCGTGCGAATCGACTCCAGCGCGTAGCTACCGGTGTTCACAACAGAGCCGTAGCCAAGCACCTCACCATAGCTATAAGGACTGTCCGGCAGCAGGTAAGTACACGCCATTTCCGTTAGCGAGAAACATCCATCAGCCCCGCGTTGCAGGAACCCTGACGCCGCCCCAACGCTGATCATTGCCTCGGCCGCACGCTCTGTGAGCGACAACGCCTTCGCCGTGGATGCAATCGTCATTGGCTGCTTGGACAGCGTCGTAAAAAGCCCCAACTCACTGGCGACCGCCAAGGTCGGCAACGCCAGGCAATGATAGATCAGATCGTAGATTGGCTGGTCTGACACCGCGGGAGCCGCGAGGTGTTCGGCAGAGTATGGCATGATAAAACAGGGAGGATTGCGTTGCTGCTGCGTGGAAATTCATGGCAAGCATCTGCTCCTATTGCCAATCCAAAATTCACCCCGGCAAGAGACGCGCTGACCGATGGTCAGTTTTAAAGACCGACCAGGACCTCAGCGCCCCCACTTCATATTCTTGCCTTTTTTGGCGCGCTTGCGGCGGCGGGTCGTGTGTCCGCCATCGGAACCGCTCTTGCTCGTGGCAGCGCCGTTCTTCAAGGCGTCAATCTGGTCGCGAAGCACGGCGGCGCGCTCAAACTGCAAGTCATTAGCGGCTTCCAGCATTTCGGCCTCCAGCTCAGCAAGCACGGCGGCCACGTCCTCATCGCCACCCGAGGCCTTGAAGTCCACCGGATTCTCGGCCGCCTCCTGCGAATGCAGGCTGGCCTGAACCGCACGCCGAACACTGCGCGGCGTGATGCCGTTTTCCGCGTTGAAAGCGATCTGCTTGGCGCGGCGGTCTTCGGTGACCTGGATCGTGCGCTTGAGCGAGTCGTTCATCACGTCGGCGTACAGGATCACCCGGCCCTTCTCGTGGCGCGCGGCGCGGCCCGCGGTTTGGATAAGACTCGTCTCGCTACGCAAGAAACCCTCCTTGTCGGCATCGAGGATCGCGACCAGCGCCACCTCGGGCAGATCCAACCCTTCTCGCAGCAAGTTGACGCCAACTAACACGTCGAATTCACCACGGCGCAGATTACGCAGAATCTCCACACGCTCGATCGCATCGATGTCGCTGTGCAGGTATTCCACGCGTATCCCCGCATCGCGCATGTAGCTGGTCAGGTCTTCGCTCATGCGCTTGGTGAGCGTAGTCACGAGCACACGTTCCTCCTGTTCGATGGCGTTCTTCACCTCGCCAATCAAGTCCTCCACCTGGCCCTTGATCGGGCGCACCTCCATCAGCGGATCGAGCAAGCCCGTGGGCCGTACGACCTGATGCGCGATGACCGCGGACTTCTCAATCTCCAGCTTTGCGGGCGTAGCCGAAACGAAAACGCACTGCCCCGTCACGTCCCAGAATTCGTCCGGCTTGAGCGGGCGATTGTCCAATGCCGACGGCAGGCGGAACCCGAAGTTAACCAACCGCTCCTTGCGCGAACGGTCGCCATGATACATCGCGCCGATCTGCGGGACTGTCACGTGGCTCTCGTCGATGATGAGCAGGAAGTCCTTCGGAAAAAAGTCGATCAGGCACCAAGGGCGCTCACCGGGCTCACGGCCGGAGAGGTGGCGCGAATAGTTCTCGATGCCGTTGCAAAAGCCCATCTCCTGAAGCAACTCCAAGTCGTAATCCGTGCGCATTTTGATGCGCTGCGCCTCGATCAGGCGGCGGTCTTTTTCAAATGTTTTCACCTGCTGATCGCACTCGGAGCGGATAGCCTGCACCGCCGTTTCCAACTTGCGGCGCGGGGTAATGTATTGGTTGGCCGGATAGAGCTGGAAGTGGTTCAGCCGCTCGCCCATCTCACCAGTCAGCGGATTCAGCTCGGTGATGGCCTCGATTTCGTCGCCCCAGAACTCAATGCGTATCGCGCTCTCCATGTAGGCGGGGAACACGTCGACCACCTCACCGCGCACCCGGAATTTACCGCGCGTCAATTGGATGTCGTTGCGCTCGTAAAGGTTCTCCACGAGCCGTTCTAGAAACTTGTCGCGGCCGTATTCTTCCCCCACGCGCAGGGGAATCATCATTTCGCGAAAATCCTCCGGCGAGCCCAAACCATAAATGCAACTCACGCTCGCCACCACGAGCACATCGCGGCGGCTGATCAGCGAGCTCGTCGCGGCGATGCGCAGGCGCTCGATCTCGTCGTTAATGCTGGAGTCTTTCTCGATGTAGGTGTCCGTCTGCGGCACGTAGGCCTCGGGCTGATAGTAGTCGTAATAGCTCACGAAATACTCCACCGCATTGTTTGGAAAAAAGCTCTTAAACTCCGAGTAAAGCTGCGCCGCCAGCGTCTTGTTGTGCGAGATAACCAGCGTTGGCCGCTGCAGCTCCTGCACGACATTGGCCATGGTGAAGGTTTTACCCGACCCGGTCACCCCGAGCAGCGTCTGAAACTGATTGCCTGCACGAATCGAGCGCGTCAGCGCATCAATCGCACCCGGCTGATCGCCCTGCGGGCCATACTCTGACTGTAGCTTAAAATCCACAGACAGACATTACCAAGCGATCGACGAAAAGCAACCAACAGAATTCTGTTCGTAAGTTCACCCCCTAAAAACCAAAAACTGCCCGCGAGCACCTACGTCCCCAATGGTGTTGGCAACTGGTTCTGCCGATTTATCTGGAGCCAGCCTGAGTAAGGTCAGTCCAGCAACACTGCCGCATTGGCCGCACCATAGAGCGAAATGCTGTATTCGCGGATAATGTAGACCGGGAAGCGCTTCAGGATCTCCTGGATGTTCGGGCGGAAATTCTGCTCGAAGTAATACATGAACTGCCGACCATCGATGAAGAAATCTTCGTTTTTCTCCACAATGCCACCCGCCAGGTAAATCCCATTGGACGGCAGGAGCACGGTCGCGAAGTCTGCCGTAATACGACCATACACCTTGATGAACAAGCGTAGCACGTCGCGGCAGACTGGGTTGTTGGCCGCGTGGGCACCGATCATTGCCGGTTTATCCATGTCCGGAGCCTCGTCGATGTCCTTGAGGATGCCGAGCATCGTGACCTTGCGCACGTCGCGGTAGAAATTGAAAATATTCGTCAGCCCGCGGCCGGAGACCAGCATTTCCACCTCGGAGGCGTAGTTGGTGTTTCGCGTCACGTAGTGCTTCAGCTCGCTGGTTTCGGCGTCGAAATTGGCGAAGCTTGCGTGGCCGCCCTCGGAGGGATAGGCCACCATTTTGCCGCCGTGGTCGATCACAAAGCCCACGCCGAGGCCGGTCCCCGCGCCAATGACCAGCGACACATCACCCGAGCGCTCGGACAGGCTGCCATCGGAGTGCGCGAGCTGGGTGATCTGCTCAGGGTTGTTTACGTCGAGTAGCGGCACGCCATAGCTGATCGCCAAAAAGTCGTTGATGACGATCGTGGGAATGCCGATGGCCTCGGCAATCTCGTCGCCATCGATGTTCCAACGCAGGTTAGAAAGCTTGCAGTAGTTGTTTGCCACCGGCCCGGCACCGCTGATGCAGCAGCGCTCGATCTGGATGTCCCTCAGGCGCTTGGCAGATTCAGCCAAGGTTTGCTTGATCGGCTCCACCAGCCCGTTGATTTCCGCACTGGGGAAGACGCATTCGACGAGCAGCGTGAAGTCGCCGTCGGTCTCGCCAACGACGGCCAAATTACTATTGGTGCCGCCAATATCGCCCGCCAGCAGGTAGCGGTTAAAGGAAGTTTCGGTGGAATGCCAGGTTGTGCGCATAAATGTGGGATTATAATCTAACGAATTTAATGTAATAGTATGGTAGTGCTTGCTTCGACTATACTGGACAAATCAAAGTTAAAACGACAAACACAATCTGCCCCCCTGACATGGAACTGCTACAGCAAATTTACGACGAAGCCCTGCGCTGGTATAACCTGCCGTTCACTGCGCTTTTCGGGCTCGTTTTGCTGTATTGGGCCTTTCAGATCATTGGCGGGCTCTTCGGTGCCGCTTTCGACTTTGATTTCGATTTCGATGCCGATGGCGAGATTGACCCCAGCGAAGTTGGCCTGATGGGCCGCTTTTCCTACGCCCTGAGCGATGGCGAAGCCCCTTTCATGTGGTCCCTCAGCGTCTTCATCGCCCTCATGTGGGGCACGATGATGCTACTGAACCACTTCTTCAACCCGGTCAGCGTCTGGGGTATCGGCATCGCGATTATGGCTGGCTCCATGGCCATCGCACTCTACATTACGCGCATGTTCATGCGATTCTGTGCCCGTGTATTCCGTAAGCTCTTTGGCGTCACCTCACAGAATGAATCCTTCATCGGCGCTGTCGGCATCGTGCTGACCGCCGAAGTTACGGAAAAATACGGGCAACTGGAAATCGACCATAACGGCGTCCCTTGCCGGTTTAATGTCGTGCTCGACGACGGTGCCGAAGTGCTGGTCAAGGGCGACCACGCCAAAATCGTGGGCAAAGACTCCTCCGGCAAGTCATACCGGATCACCAAGACCAGCGAAGCCCCTCACTTAGTAGAAGCGAAGGGTGCCCAATGAAGTATCAAATGGCAGCCTCGGGAAAAGCCCTGCTCCGTGAAGGACTCGGCGGCCAACGTGTGTCCTTCGATGGCATGTTTGCCATGCCGGTCGTTCACCAGACGCACCGCGTCGATATCAGTATTTCCACGCTTTCGTTGAACTTCGCCGGTCCGGATACCCCTCTCATCTCCAAGGATCAGCAACTCTTCGACCTGAGCATCGTCTTCCATTTGCGCGTCAATGACACCCAACAGGACGTGCTCGATGCCGCTGCCCACTTTGGCGTCGAAAACCTGAACAATTTCGATGAGCGCATCCCCGAACTGATCAACGACGCCGAGCAACTCGTCCGCACGGCCGCCGGCGAGCTTTCCTGGGCGGAAATCAATGACTCACCAACATTTATCGAGGCCATTCTCCGCCGCACCCCGAATGGCTACTTTAAGCCAGGCCTGATCGTCGACAACATCGCCATTGATCATGCCGACAAATTCCCACCCGAGTTCAACGAGAGCCAAGGCGCGATAAACTGATTCTTAAACCGCATTACAATAAAACAACCATAGCCACCAACCACAAGTTATCATGATGATATACCGCAAAACCCCGCAAGGTCAGGCACTCGTCCGGACCGGCTTCGGAGGCATCAAAGTCTCCTTCTCAGGCATCTGGCAAATCCTGGTGTTCCACATGCTGGAAGACATGGATATCTCAGTAAAACGAGTCCGTGTCGATCGCCGTGGCAAGCAGGGACTCATCTGTAAAGACAACATCCGTGCGGATATCACCGTCGACTTCTTCGTGCGTATCAACGACACCATCGAAGACGTCAAAAAGGTCGCGACAACAATCGGATGTAAGCGAGCCAGCGACATTGATAAAATCAAGGAGCTTTTCGATGCCAAATTTTCGGAAGCGCTCAAAACGGTCGGTAAGCAATTTGATTTTGAAGAGCTTTACGTTGAACGTGAAAAGTTCCGCGATGAAATCATCAAGGTTATTGGTGTCGACTTAAACGGCTACATTCTCGACGACGTCGCCATTGATGATCTCGAGCAAACGTCCCTAACCGAGCTCAACCCGGACAACATCCTCGACGCCGAGGGTATTAAGAAGATCACCGACCGCACCTCGCGCGAAAAGATCCTCGCCAACCAGATCGACCAGGATCGCATCAAGACGATCACCAAGCAAAACGTCGAAGCCCGCGAAGCCGTCCTTGAACTGGAGAAGCAACAGGCTGAGGCCGAGCAAAAGCAGAAGCGCGAGATCGCCGTCATCACTTCCCGCGAAGAAGCCGAAGCCGCCCGGGTGCACGAGGAACAGCGCCTCCGCGCCGAAACCGCCCGCATCGCGACCGAGGAAGAACTCGCCATCGCCGAGGAGAACAAGCTGCGCCAGATCATCGTTGCTGAAAAGAATAAGCAGCGCACCGACGCCATTGAAACCGAACGCGTCGAGCGCGACCGCCAGTTGGAAGTCGTCGAGCGCAACAAGGTTACCCAGCTCGCCGACATCGAGAAGGACAAGGCCGTTGAAAAGGAAAAGCGCGAGATTCAGGAAGTCATTAAGGAACGCGTAATGGTCGAGAAGACCGTCGTCGTAGAGCAGGAAAAGATCAAGGATACCGAGGCCTTTGCCGGTGCTGATCGTGCGAAGAAAGTCGCCATTACCCAGGCCGAACAACGCGCCGAAGAACAGCTTGTTGAAAAGGTTAAGACCGCTCAGGCCAGCAAAGAAGCCGAGCAGCTCAAGGCCGATGAACTTTATTACCATGAGGTCCGCAAGGCCGAGTCCTCCAAGAAGGCCGTCGAACTAAAGGCCGAGGAAACAGTCATCTCCGCCGAGGCCCACGAGACCGCTGCCGGCCGCGAATCCGCCGCCAAGAAAACCCTCGCCGAAGGTCGCAGCGCCGAAGCTGCCGCCGTCGGATTGGGCGAAGCCAGCGTTATGGAAGCCAAGGCTGCCGCCTTCCAAAAACAAGGCGAAGCCGAGGCCACCGTTGCCGAAAAGAAATACCTGGCCGAAGCCAAGGGCATTGGCGAAAAGGGAGCCGCCTCTGCGAGCGCCGACGAGAAAAAGTATCTCGCCGAAGCCGAGGGCATCCACAAGAAGGCCGAGGCCATGAAGGTCTTCAACGAAGCCGGCAAGGAACACGAGGAATTCAAGCTGCGCCTGCAAAAGGACAAGGAAGTCGAACTCGCCGAAATCGAGGTCAACGAGAAGATCGCCGAGCATCAGGCTAAGGTCCTGGGCGAAGCGCTCAAGAACACCAAGGTCGACATCGTCGGCGGCAGCACGGACTTCTACGACCGCGTCGTGGGTGCCGTGACCCGAGGCAAATCCATCGACCGCCTCATGGACAACTCCCGCGCCCTCACCGACGTAAAGGACACGTTCTTCAACGGCAACAGCGACTACTTCAAGACCAAGCTCAAGGAGTGGACCGAGCAGTTCAACATCAGCTCAGAGGACATTAAAAACCTGTCCATCGCCGCCCTGCTCACCCGCATCGGCGACCAGGCTGAAGGCCAGGATAAAAAGGAAGCCAACGACCTCCTCTCCCTCGCCGACAAATACGGCATCAGCGGCAAAAAAGCCGGTGAGTTCTTGGATCAACTGATTAGAAACTAATCAGTTGATCGTGCCCTGGTGCTTAGTTCTTGGTGCTTGGTTGCTGACACAACGTTAGCAGCGACTCCCATCACTGAAACCAAGAACTAAGCACCAAGAACCAAAACACAAAAGCAGCCTCACCCAATGGCAGACACCGCCACAGAAACTGAAAACAAAGCCGCGCCCTCGCCCAAGCTCGAAGGCGGAGCCTACGAAGTCATCCGGCAGCGGCTGGACACCCAGTCCGCCGCCTTGCTGGAGCGCCTGCAAACGCTCAATAAAAACCGGCAGGACGTTTTCGGTGCCATCGAAAACAAGCTCATCGGCACCGACCGCATCACCACCGAGCACAACTGCACGGCGCGCGACATGATCGCTCTGCCCGGCGGGCGTTTCCTCTTTGGCTACAACGTCAAGCTCGGCCTGAAGTCACAAATGGAGGTCGGCGATGTGTTTTCGGTTTATCGCTTTGAGCCAAGCGACAAGACCTTCCATGCCGAGCCCCTGGACCTGATCAACAACCGCGATTTCCAGGACGACTTTGCCTACCTCTACAAGTATTATAAGGCCACGTCTTTCGTGAAGTTCCTGCGGCGCGGTGCCGAGCTGTTCATGGCGTTTCGCATCAGTGAGGACATCCGCGACATCAAGGTCTTTAAGTGGATCATCACCGACGACGGGCTGGAGTATCTGGGCAATCGCTTTGACCCGGAGTATACGTTTCCCGAACAGCATTCCTTCAAGTGGACCCGCGCCCATCGCGACATGCAGCGCGGCGGATTGCACCCACATATCTCTATCGAGGACAAAATCTTCGTCGAATGCGTCGGCGGTGACCTCACAATTAAGGTCGAGGACAACACCACCTCAGGCGAAGGCATCTACGCCGAGCCCGTTGACCAGGCCGACCAAACCCTCGACGACGCCGACATCTTTTTCGCCGTCGTCGGCGACCTGATTCTGCTGCGCATCCTCCCCTATCAGGAGAAGCAGACGCGCTATTTCATCTACAATCACAAGGTCAAAGAAGTTCGCCGCACCGACGCCATTGGCACGAGCTGCGTCGCGCTGCCCGAAGACCAGGGCGTCATTTTTGCCAACGGTTATTACCTCCACAGCGGCGAGTGCAAACTGTTCGACAGCGAGTTGAGCAACATGTGGTTCGAGCGTCTCGTCAAGTCGCCCAACGGTGAGGATTTCCTCTATTCATTTTACGAGCGTGTCAGCGGTCAATACGTGCTCATGAGCTACAACCTCATTGAGCAAACCGTCGCCACACCGATCATTTGCAATGGCTTCACCTTCTTCGATAATGGCGAGCTGATCTACTTCCGCGGCGACGGCGAAGCGCAAAAGCACCACTCGCTGCAAATCTGGCAGACCCCCTTCACCAGCGACGACTTACCCCCCACGGGCAACGACGACAGCTACCTGTTCAAGGTCGGCAACAAGGAAGTCGTCCGCTGCATGAGCGAGTGCTACGAGGTCTACAACCTCCTGCAAAAAGAGGAAAGCTACACCGGGCTTTACGTCGATCTCGTCAAGCTCAGCAGCGACATCCTCGACACCTATTTCTGGCTCAATAGTGAAGAGGCCGCCAACATCCAAGAGACGCTCCAGACGATCAATAAGACTGCGCAAAGTGCGATCGACGAGTTCGACAAAGTCCAGCGTATCCGCAAGTCCACCAACGAGCAAACAACCAACGTCAGCGTGCGTGTCCGCAAGCTCACGACCGAGGTCAGCTCCACACGACCGGACGACATCATGGGCTTCGTCCGCAGCCTCGCCGACCTGCGCACCATTCGCGGCGAGATCATTGGGTTGCGCGACCTGCGATATGCCGATGTTCCGCTTTCCGAAAAGCTCGAATCGCAGGTCAAGGAGCTCTCCGACCAAGTCGCGCTGCAGGCCGTCGAATTCCTCTTGCTCGATGAAGCGCTCGACCCGTATCGCAACGCCGTTGAAGAGCAAGCAGCCGCGATCGAAGCCATCGAGAAAGTCACCGAGGCCAACGAGATCAACGAGCGCCTCGACGAAGCTGGCGCCGAGCTGGAGCTGTTGATCGAAATCGTAGGTAACCTGAAGATCGACGACGCGACGCAGACCACGCGCATCATCGATTCGATTTCCAATATTTACTCGCGCCTCAACCAGGTGCGCAACGACCTGAAGAGTCGCCGCAAAGAGCTGATGCTCGTCGAGGGTGCCGCTCAGTTCAATGCTCAGCTCAAGCTGCTCAATCAAGCCGTCACGAACTACCTGGACCTTTGCGAGACGCCCAAGCAGTGCGACGACTACCTGACCAAACTCATGGTGCAGCTCGAGGAGCTGGAGGGGCGTTACGCGGACTTCGATGAATACCTCGACCAGCTCGCTACCAAACGCGACGAGCTCTACAACGCGTTTGAGACGAAAAAGATGTCGCTGCAGGAGGCCCGCAACCGGCAGACCACACGCCTGCTTGCCAGCGCCAAGCGAATACTGACCGGTATTGAAAACCGCGCCAAAGGCTTTAAGGAACTCACCGATATCAACGGCTACTTCGCCAGCGACCTCATGGTCGAAAAGGTGCGCGACATCGCAGACGAACTTGGCGAAATCGGCGAAAACCTGAAGGGCGACGACATCCTCGGCCAGCTCAAGACTGTCCAAAGCGACGCCATCCGCCAGCTCAAAGACAAACAAGAGCTCTTTGCCGATGGCGACGATATCATCAAGTTCGGTCGCCACCACTTCAGCGTCAACACGCAAGAGCTTGCGCTGACCACCGTCCAGCGCGAAGGCCAGATTTATTTTCACCTTTCCGGCACGCAGTTTTTCGATCCGATCAAGGACGAACAACTCAACGCCACCAAGCCGGTGTGGGACATGCAAACCGTTAGTGAGAGTGACGCCGTTTACCGCGGTGAGTATCTCGCCTACAAACTGCTGCGCCACTTCGAAACGGTTAAGCCAGACGCCAAGTCCGAGCTGGCGATCACCGCGGCGGACTACCAAGCTTTGGATGACAAAGCTCGCCTGGCTTTCGTCCAAAAATTCATGGCTCCACGTTACGAGGAAGCCTACATCAAGGGCGTTCACGATGAAGACGCGCAAAAGTTAATCGACGCGCTGCTGACGATTCATCAAGCCGCCGGCCTGCTACGCTACTCGCCCGAGGCCCGCGCCTGCGGTTTGGTCTATTGGCAGCATTTTCTTGGCCGCACACCGGACGATGATTTGCTCGAAGCTAAGGTCGACGCCTTCGGCGAAATGCTCCGCCTGTTCCCGCAGCATAAAACGCAGACAGGCTACATCCGCGAGCTCACCAAGCGCATCGCGGTATTCTGCGAGGAGTCGGAGCTGTTCCATCAAGAGATATTTCGCCAGCAGGATGCGGCGATGACGAAGCATCGCCCTCCAATAAAGTCGCGACAACTGGAGGGCGATGCTTCGTCATCGCCGCCATCCGCTCAAGCAAATCGCGTCATCCTTTCGCTGGCCGAAGAAGCCGCCGATTATCTGTTCCATGAACTCGTCGACACCGACTCCTTCGCCGTCTCCTACGAGGCTGCAACGCTCGCGGATGGCTTTCATCACGAGCTCGTCGCCAAGCGCTTCACGGACAAGTTCGAAAAAGCGCGTGCGGGCATGCGCGGCAACGCAGCCGGAGAGTTCCAAGTGCTCCGCGATTGGATACGCGGTTATATGTTGGCGCAGAACTCACCGGAAAATCAGTTTGATTACCTCGACGAAGCCGCCGCGCATTTGTTGCGAGGTCCCATTGAAAAACGCCACGTCGTGGAAGTTCCCATCGAGACCGACATCGACGGCCTGCGCGGCGACCACCAAGTCATCGCAGCCAAGCAGCTACACCTGCACTATAATAAATTCCTCGCCAAGCTCCGCGAGCACGAACGCAACATTGTCCCGATGTACCGCCGCTTCCAGGAGCGCAAGGGTGAGTTGGTGGACTTCTTCCGCGAAGACCTCCGTCTCGACGAGCTTAAGCCGCGCGTCATGTCCGCCTTTGTCCGCAACCAACTGCTCGATAAAGTTTACTTGCCGATGATCGGCGACAACCTGGCTAAACAGATCGGCACGGCCGGCGAAGACGCGCGCACCGACCGCATGGGCATGCTGCTGCTCATCTCGCCGCCGGGCTACGGTAAGACAACGTTGATGGAATACATCGCCAACCGCCTGGGCATCACCTTCGTGAAGATCAACGGCCCGGCGATCGGTCATCACGTCACCAGCATCGATCCTGAAGAAGCGCCGAACAAGGCTGCCGCTGAGGAAATCGATAAGCTAAATCTCGCCTTCGAAATGGGCGACAACGTGATGATCTACCTCGACGACATCCAACACTGCAATCCCGAGCTTTTGCAGAAGTTCATTTCCCTCTGCGACGCCCAGCGCAAAATCGAAGGCGTGTGGAAGGGCAAGGCGCGCACCTACGATCTCAAGGGGCGGAAGGTAGCCGTCGTCATGGCCGGTAATCCCTACACCGAGACCGGCGGCAAATTCCAGATACCGGACATGCTCGCGAACCGCGCCGACACCTACAACCTCGGCGACATCATTGGTGGACACAGCAGCGCATTCGAAGATAGTTACCTCGAAAACTCACTCACGTCCAACGCCGCCCTGCGCCCGCTGTCCAACCGCAGCCGGAAGGATGTTTACGCGGTCATCAAGATCGCCAAGACCGGCATCCGCGAAGGCGTAGATTTCGAAGCCAGCTACTCGGGCGAAGAGGTCGAGGAAATGGTCGGCGTCATGAAGAAGATGATGCGCGTCCGCGACACCATCTTACGCGTCAATATGGAATACATTCGCAGCGCCGCGCAAGCTGACGAATACCGGACCGAGCCGCCCTTTAAGCTGCAAGGCTCCTATCGTAATATGAACCGCATTGCCGAAAAGCTCTTGCCAATCATGTCGGACGACGAAGTGGAGTCCCTGATCGACGACCACTACGAAAACGAAGCCCAAACCCTCACCGACGGCGCGGAGGCCAACTTACTCAAGTTCCGCCAACTCGAAGGCAAGATCACGCCGCCCGAAGAAGAGCGCTGGAACGAGATCAAAAAACGCTTCACAAAAAACAAGATCATGGGCGGTGGCGACCAAGATCCAGTCAACAAAGTCGTGTCCCAACTCGCGGACAACAACATGGCCCTCAGCGACGGCCTTGCGCTCCTCGGCGAACGCCTTACCGCGATGCGTCAGCCAATATCGTTCGACGACGCCACGCTGGATAAACTCCGCGCCCTGCTCCCCGCTCCGCCCGAACCCAAGCCATTGCAAATCGACGAAACCACCTTAGCCCAACTCGGCGCACTGTTGCCCAAGCCACAACCACAGCAGCCCATCCAACTCGACGAAGAAACCATTGCACAATTGGCGTCGATTTTACCCAAACCACCAGCTCCCACGCTTGGCCTTTCCGACGAAGCGTCCGCCCTACTTCAACAGTTAGCAACCAGCTTGGAAAAGTCCACTAAGCCCAAGCCCGCCTCCAAGCCACAAGGCGCTGCCAACGCCGAACTCGCCGCCGCCATTGAGCAGCTCGGCGAAAAGCTGGCCAACCGCCAGAGCGTCGTCTTGCCCAAGCTCTCCCTCGACGAAAAGACCGACCACACGCTCGACCAAATCCTGGAGGCTTTCCACCTTCTCTTCCGCCATACGGGGATTGATACGCCGACTCCGAAGGCTAATCCAGAAAGTGACAAAGAACAACAATAGTTCAGAAATCTATCTCCACAGCTCTCCCCACAACAGCTCTCCGGTTTTCGCCGGATGTCGGCGGACGACGCGCAGCTTGCACTGGCCGCTAACATCATCCGGGATGCGGACCAGTAATTCCTGCTGCGTGATGCGGAGGGCTTCCGTGAGGCGACGCGGCTTCTGCTTACCTTTAATGATAAAGACGCCCTCGTCCTCGGCGGCGGGGTTGAACTTCAAGCGGGCGCCGTAAATGCGGATGAACTGACCCGGCACGTATATATCCGCTGCTGGGTGGAGTTGGCCGTTGGCCTCGACGGCCTTGATTTGCTGGACCAGAGGTTCTTTGACTACGGGGGCGACTCGCTTGCGGACGAGCTTCGCGCCAGCGTTGGCGACCCGCTCTTTTAACTTCCGGGGAAAAATCCATGCAAGCGTCAGCGTGACCTGTTTATCCAGGATGCGTTTGGGCGAGCCGGTAAACGAACCTTTCATGCCAAGGCGCGAACGTCCCAGCGGACCAAGGTCAACCTCCTGCCCTTTGGCGGCGTTGAGGGCTATCCAGTCGTGCATCAGTTGTGTGGCGCTCAGGGCGCTCTTGGCCTCGCGGTAGTCTTGAAATTCCTCGAAGCCTACGGTAGCACCGGTGTGCCATACCACACGTTAAGTCCCTGGCTTAAGGGAGTTTTCCTGAATGCTGACTTTGACGCTTATGCTTGGGCAAAGGAATGGTTAAAGGCCGGAAAAATTGATTCGGAGACCTACCTTAACTTTGGTGGATGACAGTAGGCAAATAAATTTAATGACATCGTCATTTTTTTTGACAATCTGACCAAGTCATTTACTAAATACGACCATGTCAGTTGATCAAGTTACCTATCCCAATCGCGGTACAATAGCATAGTGTACTAAGCACCGCTCGCCACCCTATTGACTTAGAGGGCCTATAGTAAGGTGCACGGGATATCGACTGATCAATTAATAATCATTTTTAGGTGATCGATCACTCAAATAGCATTCATTCATCCGAAACCACTGTCAGAATGGTAGATTGATGAGCAGTTTCTCATCCAATCTGCAGTAGCTAAGACGCCTCAAACGGCTATCTTGTAAAACCTCACAGTCACGACATGAAACAGCCTTATACTGTTACTAACCAAAAATTATAAAAGCCGTCAGCTTAGTTATCTAGCTCAGTGTGTGGCACAACATCAAATACAATGTGTCTTTGGCTACCATCGCAGAGTTTTTTACTTGGCGCCAACTAGAGTAGTGCTGATATTAGTTCATACGATTTTTAAAAAATGTATAATAAGCACTCTTTTACCTTTCTAATACTGCTAGCGACCCTGAGCCTGCTGGGCAGTAATTCAATTATTGAGATACCGCTTCAACGCGATGTTGTGGATATTGGTGGTGAAAATACGAAACAGACCTACGGCATTTATCTGAAGATTGGTGGCGGGGAACCGCGTTTATTTCAATTAGACACCGGCACTGGAGGTCTATTCGCAGGATATTCCAGTTATGCCAATCCGAGCGAGCCATCTCCTGAATACCCAGATGCACCCTATCGGCCAGATCGGCAATACTGGGGTGACTTTCAAAGTATCAGCGGAGCGGTAAATCAAAGTACATCAATTGACAACGGCGTAAACTTTAGCACGATCATACCAGTAACCACTTCTGTCACATTAAGCAATGCATCCGGTAATGATTACCTGACAATTCCCAGTATGACAGTAGGCCAAGTCACTGAGGCGACAGCTAACAACCTGCCAACATCCACAACTTGGAACGAAAAATTCTCAGTAGATCAACCTGGACTCCACGAAACTTATTATGGCCTTTTCGGAACAGGGTTATTCTCAAATTCCAACTCTGGAGTTCCTACATCAAGCCAATTCTTTTCCGCTCTGGGACAGATAAGCAATGCCAAGGGTTTCACCATCCACTTGGATTCGGAAAATCCGGTGCTGCGCATTATTATGGATGATTCAGGTGGCAATGATTTTGCAGATCTATTTCCCTACGCGACAACGCTTGAACCAGGTGATGGTCGGATCTTTCCCACGACAGGATTCAACACCTTCAGCAAATACCCACTTTCAATTAATGGAGCTACCGTTGGTTATCCCAACAACCTAGTGGCGGTTGGAGCCGCAACCGGAGTGCCGGATATCGGTGGTAGTGATTTTAACCTCCCAGCAAACAGCCTCAGTAGTTTGAGCAATGCTGGCTTAGTTGATTCCACTAATATTCTTATTGAGGACGTTAGGTTAACATTAGATATCGATGGCGCGGGAAGCATTGGTGACAAAGTATATGATGCCTTCAACTTAGAATTTCTGAGCGTCAACGATGGTGGCAAAAACCAGGTAACTGTCGACGATAACAAGAGTAGTGATCTAAATTGGGGCCAAGTGCTATATCAAGACCATGAAGTGATGTATGACTTCAAGGATGGCGTGATTCGTTTTCGCCCCTACAAGCAGCTGTCTGATGAGCCAGAAGTTCAAATTATTTCTGCCGCTATGCGGGAAGGCACTACGTATCTGGATGTTATATTCCGTATTTCTGATTTAAACGATGAGACCGTCAGAGCCTATCCACTGGTGTTCGTTGGCCATGGACGCGACTTCGATAACGTCATCCGCCCAATGACTTTTATTGATGGCACAGAAGCTAACATCGGCGAAGATATTCCAACAAATACGGAGCTAATCTTAACGTGGGACGTAGCAGCAGACTTGGACGTTGAATTAATCAATATTAAATTTGAGATTTTATGCCAAGATAGTCGGGAGCTTCTAGGCTTTAGTTGGACCACCATACCTGCTGCTGGAGAGCATGAAGAACTTACCTACGGCAGTATTTCAGCAAATATCCAAGACCTCTTATTTTGGCAAATCGCCCGCTTGGACCCGGGATTGGACTTAATTGATGGAGCTATCATTGCGAATGAGAATAGTGGAGTGTTTGAGGGTTTCGAACTCACTAGCTCTTATTCGATTAGCGCCTATGCGGTGCCGTACTTCATGAGGTTAGCAAATAAGGCTCTGGCAACATCTGAAGAAATTAATTTTGCAGAAATTGCCCGGACGGGTATACGCGGCGCACCGCTCCCTTGGGGTGGTTATATTAACTCGCATCGATACGGATGGTATGCAATCGATCAGCCTTATGATGGCGTAGCCTTTATTTATGCTTGGGGAGATAATGAATACCGCCAAACCGCATCCATTCCGAAGAATACACAGGATCTAAGAAAAATTTCCGCTGGCGAAACACACGTGACCGCGCTCAGGGATAGTGGAACTTATAGCTCATGGGGAGGTTATAGCGATTTTCGCGGTATTGATTACATTTATGACGATGCAGAGTTTGATCCGAAAATAACGTTATTTGATTGTGGTGGCTCCTATATAATCTATCAACAGGAAGGTGGCTACGTCAATGTAATTAACTATGATGGAGGGTCCTACGTAACCACTCCCGACGAAGTTGATAACAGCATTGCCCTTGCCACAAGCGGAAGACATATGTTGGCTCTAAAATCTGATGGCACGATCATCGGATGGGGAAATGATTCCTCAGGCGAAACGACGCCACCGGAAGGCTTGAATGACGCAATTGCTATTTCTGCTGGCTACCGTTTCTCTCTGGCATTGCGCGAAGACAAAACAGTCGTTGCCTGGGGTTATAACAGTTCCGGCCAATGCGATGTACCGGAAGGCTTAGACAACGTCAAAGCCATTGACGCGGGCTATAACTTCGCCATGGCGCTTCAAGAGGATGGCTCCGTTGTCACTTGGGGCAATAATAGCGATGGGCAATGCGATGTGCCCGCTGGCCTAACTAACGTCATAGCCATATCCGCAGGCCGAGAACATGCATTGGCTCTTAAAGCGGACGGCTCAGTAGTCGCGTGGGGCAATAATGACTATGGGCAGACCAATGTACCGGCAAATCTCACTAATGTGCGATTAATTGCTGCTGGGGACAAGAATTCTTACGCGGTCACAGAAAAGCTCCAGTAAATTGACGTCCAGTCCCATGCTTCTTGGAAATTTCCAAACACTGAGTTCAATAAAGGCCTCTTATTCACTTAGAGCAGCCCTTACTTTGGTGATCGTAACATTGGCATTGAACACCAGCCAAGCTGCCATCGTTGCATTAACAAAGGAGTCAGTGAATGATGCTGATGCTTCAGTCATCAATGCTATCTACCCGTCAATGTCGTATCGGGAAACTGGTAAAATTTACAAAACTGACACGGCTCCAAATAGCTATGAAGGCTATCGCTTTACCCATTGGTCCATTGATTCACATCCTCTTGAATCATACAGGGATGCGTGGGGGCGCTCGATCAATCCAGTTTCCTTCGTATTACTCGAAGAAACGACCACCACTGCACATTATTTACCAAATGACTTTGACTCAGACAATGACTTGGTGCCCGACTGGTTCGAGATTGAATACTTTGGCGATCTGAGTAAATCTGCGATTAGTGACGACGACGGCGATGGAACGATATTGAGAGAAGAGTTTCTTACCGGAGCTCACCCATTGTTTGCCCAGACGAAAACCAAAGGTGGCCTTTTCTGGGCAGACTCTAATTCCATCACCATCGATTTTAAGGATGGTATAACCTTTTTACTTCGCTCCGAACCAGAAGGCCTTTATGAGTATACCAAAGAAGTAGATTCCGGCTATACCGTCACCTCGAAAGACTTCGCATTCGAAGAAGGATTTGGCTATTGGACACTCGATGGCGTGAGACAGGAAGACGCTTGGGGCGTTGCGATTACCAGACTGGTTTTTCAAATGGTAAATGCTGACCGGGAAGGCATTGCCTTTGTATTTGCTGGAGACAGCGATAGTGACGGTTTACCAGATTACTACGAATATTATTATTTTGGCGACCTCGCCTATTCACGATCATCTGATCCCAATAGCGACGGCGTAACCATCGGCGAAGATTATGATTCAGGCGCTCCCCCGGTTTTCTCAAGCTATAAGACCAAAGGTGGTATTTTTTGGGCTGATTCAAATTCGATAAGTATTAACTTCGGTAACTTCCACGAGTATAAAATAGCTAGCAATCCTGAAGGAATCATTCCGACAGTAGTCCGCACTGTCGTTAATGGACATATGCAAACAACTGCGAATATTGATGACCCCGATTTCGCATACTGGAGTATTAATGGAGCGCGTATCACTGATAATTGGGGAGTCTCCGAAAAACAGGTCAGTTTTGAAGTAGATGGCGAAGATATTGAAGCAATAGCTCATTATGCTGAAGGCGACTCAGATAATGACTTTATCCGGGATGCCTATGAATTATACTATTATGGGACCTTGGACCATAGCTCCGATTCGGATACCGATGGAGATGGCTACACCTTGTTGGAAGAATTTGAAGATACCAGCAGTCCAATTTTCTACACTCGCACCACGCCAGGGGGGGTATTTTGGGGCGATTCCGAATCAGTAATTGTCGATCTCCAATTCTATGAAAACGTTTCTTTAGCATTAGTCGACGGCGTCCTCACTCCATTTTTTTCAACCAATTCAGAAAGTCAGGATGGTGTAATAACTGACGGTCAATCATCGGTTGCGGTCGCGGATTGGGACGGAGATGAGGACTTCGATCTATTTGTCGCTCACGCGGGAGGCTTGTGGATATATGAAAACATTGGCAACACGAGGTTTTTAAATTTCCGCAAGGTGGAAGCCACACAGACATTAAATGATCTGATCTCTAATCTGCAAAATCCGGTCATAGCCGGTGGGGATTGGAATGGCGACGGTCTGGATGACCTCGTGGTTGGTGGCGATACAAACATTCTCTATCTAATACCTTCCATGGATAACATCAACGATAGCGGAACCATTCTCGAGCTAACAATGGATACAAGCATGCTGATCCCGTCTTTGGCAGATTTCAACAATGATGGTTACGCGGATCTATTTGCGATGTTATCCGATGGCACTGTGCGCTACTTCGAAAACACCCAAAGCACCCCCTACTTCGGCGCTTACAATCATGACTTTCTCAGTCAACCCGTCACCAATGGTGTCAGTCTAAGCGTGAGTGACATTAATCAGGATAACTCGCTAGATGTGCTGGCGTCCGACCAACAAGGTCGAATCTGGGAGTTCTATAATGATGGTTCTAATAACTTCACATTAAGGAGCAAGGTTTGGGGCGGCACGCATTCTGGCTTTGCCCAAGGCCTAAAAATAGCAGCCGTCGACTTGGAAAACGACGGGGATGTCGACTTGATTGCCGGACTAGAGAACGGAAGTTTAATTAGCTTATCTGATCCTCATGTTGGACGGCCATCCGGCTTGAAAGCCACCACTGGCGCTGATAGCATTCTATTAAGTTGGGATCCAAGCTGGCAATCGCGCATAGCCGGATACTTTATCTATAGGGCAGAAGAACTTGTCGATCCGTTCGAGAGTCTGCTGGATGAAGCTCAGCCCCTCCCTGAATACCTTGACCAGACGGCCGGCATTGGAGAGCTCTTGCATTATCAGGTAACTTCTATCACTAGCTACCTGCAACCTGGCAATACGGAACCAATCATCTTGGAAAGTACGCCTTCTCAATTGGTATCAGCTGGTGCCGGCGAAGTCAGTCTATCTCTACGATCAATTCGTGGCCAACCCGCAAAAAAAGTGAAGGTGCAATTGTCGATCGATAATTCGTTAGGATTAACAGGCGAGGGATTAAAAATCGACATAAACTATGATCCCGCCGTAATTACACCTCGAACACAAATTGATGGCCAACCAAGTGTGCTTAAGACTTCGCTCAGCCAAGAACTGAATTTCAATGATGATGGAGCGACTGCGAATGGGCTGTTATCTATCAACGGCTTGAGCGGTTCTATCCAAGGCGGATCAGGAAAGCTATTTGTCTTGGAATTCTACGTGGATGATTCCTCAACACTTGGCCTACAAACCACCATTTATGTCCAGTCCGCCGAACTTCATGCTGAATCAGGATACTCGGTTAACGTCAATATCGGTGAACCTGCAAGCATGGAAGTTGCAAATACCTTCCTTCCTGGAGACTTAAATGGCGATGGTCAGGTAACTTCAACTGATGAGGACATTCTCAAAGCATTGTCTAAATCCAATTCGCCAGACCCAACTGATACAGAAATCATTGCTGGAGACTTAAATGGCGATGGTGAATTATCCGCTGGGGACGTTGTCCTTATTAAAAGAATGTTAAGGGGGCTTTCCATCGAATGATCAGAAATAATATAATTCGGCTTATTGGTTTTTCATTAGCGCTAGCGGCTTTTAACCTGCCTTATGCTCATGCGTATCAAGTTTCCATACCAGATTATGAGGTGAGTCCTGGTTCAATTGTCCATACGCCAGTAATCATTGACGATACTGCAGGCATTGCCTCCATCGAGATTCAGGTTAACTTCGATTCATCGGTGCTTAAGTTGAGCAAAGTAACTCCTGGCCAATTAGGCATAAATTTCGACCTAGAGCACGAACTAAGCAATGGCGTGCTAAACCTCTCATTCATTCGATCAGAGAACATGTCCGGCGGTGGAGGACAGTTAGCGATATTGGAATTCACCGCAAATTCAGGAGCGACAACTGATCTGTATTCGGATCTGGCGATCGCTTCATTTAAGGTCGGCGATGACCGCGCTTTGAAAAACTTGGCGTTGACCAACGCCGTTACAGTAAACAGTGGCTCCATTCGTATTACCAATAACCACAACTTTGATAATGCTCGTAACGGATTACCCGATTGGTGGGAGGCTCAATATGGATTAAATCCGTTAAATAATGATCCAAAATCTGACCCGGATGGCGACTCGATCAACCAAATTTTCGAACTAGCGTTTGGAGGAAATCCTAATAAGCGGGATGATCTGTCTATCATGCCTCAGTATAAGCAAGTCGAAGTCGATGACTCTAAATATATTTCGCTTGAATTTCGTCGGCGGATCGACGAAACCGACGGGCTCATCTTTAGAGTTTATGAATCATATGATCTAAACGCCTGGACACCTATTCCCATTGCAAGTGTCACTGTTGCTGAAGACATAATCGACGAAGAGATGAAACTCATCACTGTTCGGAGTAGCCAATCCTTAGAAGACCGTGAAAGTGAACGTTCGATCTTTCTAATGCTGTCGGTTCAGTAGCAATTACTGGAACCATCTACTAGGTGAACACTTGCCACCTAATTTCAGCTTCGATTTCTGAGATGCCAACGAAAGCATTCAGTCTGGCCATTAAAGCCAATATTCTACGTTATCAGGATCAAGGTTACTCCAGTGACATTTTGCTTTAGTCAGCAATTTTTAGCGCGTAACCAATGACTCCCCTTCGATCCACTCACCTTTAATTAAGGTGGTATTACTGGACTGGGGGACGCCGACGACGCCTTGGTGGATTTGGTTCACCACCATTTCAACGATCGTCCGCCCGAGCTGATAGCCAGACTGCCGAACTCCGGAATACCTCTCCGGGATGTCACGCGTGAGGTCGATCAAGCCGACCTCCTTAGGAATAGAAAACTCCTGACTGATGATGGCTTCAACCTCAGTGGGTTGCACGACGAGCAATACATCAGGCCGGTATTGGCGAAACCACGGGAGCACTTCAGCCGCATCGACTTCATAGTTTTCAGTCAGGCATGCTGGTATCGCTTCCACCTCTTGATTCAGTAATTGTATGGATAGATAGCAGCCGAGAATGGCCGAGCCAGTATGCGAATTAAATGGTTTGGGGACCACAAGTCCCGGCCGACGGTAGCCGTATTGGAGGAGTTTTTCGAAGGCGAGCTCCATACTGTAGGCGTAGTCCGTCGTCACTCGGTGGAGCTCTGGTTTACGCAAAGAAACGCCGGTGCTAGCACAAGCGAAATTCTCAAAGGGAAAGTCCAGCTTGGCCGCGCCTTGTAAATACGGCGCGACGAGGATGCCGCGAATGCCCCGGGTAACCAGCGAAGTGACCATGCTCTTGGCCGGCAGCGTATCCGGCTCCCAAATAAAGCGGTCAATTTTATAGCCCAATTCATTGGCCCGGTCATGCATGCCCTGATGCCAGTCCCGATGATACGGAACGATGTCCAGCAAATCAATGATGCCTTGCTCAACCAATAGGCCCAAGACTGCTTGTTCCGATTTTAGGCGCTTGTTGTGCAGCCGCGCCATCAAGGTGGACACATAGGCGTCCGGCTTGTAGCCAATTTGCTTTGCAACCGTTTGTATTCGCTCACGGGTAGCGGCCGGTATCTTTGGATTGTTCTTCAGCGCATAGCTGACCGTGCTGACAGCGACGCCCGCCGCTTTGGCAACGTCCTTCATGGTCACCGGAGGTGTGTGGTCATTCATGTCCGCAAATGCAGTTCGGTTTCATCGGCCAAAGCCGGGAATGGGTAACGACAGTGTAGATAAAACAATTATTCATTCCGGCTCTTTAAATCCAGCCAATAATCGATCTGCGGGCCTCATACCGGTCTGTGAACGATATCACTTGGGCCTGAATTGCTTGTTCTCATTGGCAGTCTAATATAATACGTTTTTACCCAATTTAGCCCCTATGATAAGACTGCATTACCGCCGCATGCGGCAAGTTTTTCAAACCATTGCACTTCAACTTGGACTCGTTCTTTTTGCTTTGCCGGCAAGCGCCCAGGAGACTGTCACCGAAGAGTCGGATTGGGCCACGATTGAGTATCCGTCAAGCGTACACGTGGGGGAACCCTTTGATGTCCGTTTAACCATTCTCAAGCCCGTGCCAGTGGGCACAAAGCTGGCGGCGGATTTGTATTGGATGAAGGCTGATGGCGGCTTTGGCGGCATGCTTTCCTACGGGAGCCGCAAAGACGCCGTCGTGGGCGAAGCACAAACCGTTCGCCTGAACGTTAGCCCAAAACCCGATATGGCTGCGGTGCAAGTAACGGCATTCCTGAGCCCGGATGGCGATTGGGAATCACGACAGGAAGTGTTGCGCGGGCCGGTCGTGCCGGTTGTCAGCGGAGGTTCGGGGAAGAACGATTCCCTGCGCCCGGAGGGAGTTGATTTCAAGAAAAGCTGGCTATCCATTCAATCGCCGGCGGGCTCGTATACCGAAGGCGACGATTTCACGGTTACGGTTGATTACTATTTGGACCCTTCGGAAAGCTGGGGCGGTGGCACGGAGCTCTATCTAAGCGCGCTGGGCCCATGGATCGATAATCCGGACGGCCAATACACCACGAGCCGGACGCATATCGACATCCCCGGTTTAACTGGCTCGAAAAGCGTACGTATTGAGCCTGGCCTGGGCAGTAAACAGTTTCACTACACCGTGCCCAAGCTACATGCTTTTAACGACCTGCTCTTTATCGGTGGCTTTAAGATGGATGGCGGCAAGCAGAACTGGCCATGGTACCTACGCGCCTCCGGGCCGACGCTCATGAAGACTCATGACTTCTACGACCTGACCACCAGCAAGGCAGGGAATCTTTTCACCTACGATGAGCCGGTCATCATTGAAGTCCAATCTCGAAAGGGCACCACGACAGAGAAAGACCGCCGCTTAAGCTATACCATCACCAATGTGGATGGGCGCACCCAGTCTGGCGTCGTAGAGTTCCGTCCGGCGCCGATCGGGCAATCGACTTCAATCACTTTGCCGATTGAAGAACGCGGCACGTTTGTCTTGAAGACCATGATCGAAGATTGGGGTGAGCGTGAGATGGTTTTTGCGCGCATTCCAGATTTGGTAAAAGAAATTGCGGATACCCAGACAAAGTTCGGCGTAACCAATGTGCGGACCGATGCGGAAAACGAAATCGCGCGTCGCTTGGGCTTTAGCTGGGTGCGGCATTTCTTTTCCTGGAGCGAGGTGCGCCCGGGTCGCGATCGCTGGAACACTGATGGTTGGGATGCAATCCTCCGAACGAATGTCGAGCATGACATCACGCCATGGCTTTGCCTGGTGTATCCGCCTGCCTGGGTGCAGACTGGCGACGCGCGTAACGTGCCCTATGTCCCCTATGGCTTCGACCATGAAGGTTTGACTACAACCGTGCAAACGCTCAGCCAACGCTGGGGCGGACAAATTTGGGGCTGGGAATGGCAGAACGAAATTGTTCCGGGTGACTTGGTCGAAGACCCTGTCGGCAACTATATTGACTTCGTTCGGACGGGCTCCAATGCCGTGCACGCCGTGGATCCTAAATTGAAGATACAGCTCGCGGGTGGGCTCTGGCCGCGCAATTTTCGCAATGACCTACTCAACCAAGGCGTGGCGGAATACATTGATGTGTTGCCCGTGCACTATGGGAATTACGATGCCGTTCGCGATGCGCAGAGCGATCTATCCGCAGTCGGTGAAAAGGACCGCGTCGCAGTCTGGGATAATGAAACCAGCTTCGGCTACTCCGTTTGGCAAATGCCATTAACTGAGATGATTCAACACGACGGCCAGTCGCAGTGGATCATGGACCGCTGGACTGCCGAACTGAGCGCCGGGGCCGAACAAATTACTTTGTTTGGCGGACATGCGGATCCCGCAGGCAATTGGAGCTATCTGTTGGACTCGGCAACGGTGCGCCCCTATGCCACGACTGCAGCTGTCTTTATTTCCAAGATGGCTCAGTCGAAACCACTGGGTCAGTTCTTTTTCGGTCAAGGCGCGGTTGCCCACCTGTTTGATCAGGATGGAGAGGCGGTTCTGGTGCTGTCTGCGCCCGGAATTCCGGGGCAATACCAATTACCGGTCGGCGCGCCGGTCGTCACAGTGACCGACGATCAAGGCAGGGATCGGAAAATAAACACAACGAAAGGCGTCTTGTCCCTGGCGCTGGGTGACATGCCGGTATTCGTCGAAGGCGGAAATTTAAATACTCTTAAAGCAAACATCGTGCTGGAAGTGGGCAGCGGTGATCGTCCCCAGCCTTTGCCTCAGCTAACGGCTGTAACGCAAAGCGATTTATTAGTCCCCTTGCGGATCTACAATCCCTATGACCGATCAATCACGATTGAGCTCGTCCTTCAAGCACACGATGCACCAAAGGAGACTGTGGCAAAGAAGCTAAACCTGACAGCGGGCGAGCAACAAATATTGGAACTGAAAGTGGCGGCTTCCAATAAGCGTCCAAAGAGCGGCTCGGAAGCGTGGAAAGCAATGATCCGTTTTCCAGGCGCCCAGCTACCGACAGTTGAGAAGCCCTTTATCGTATCGTGGATTGAACCGGAATCGCTCGACAACCTGCTATCGGATTCAGGCTTCGAATCTGCTGAAGTCGGCCGCGCGGGGTGGTCGGTATTGGGCGAAGGCGGCAAGGCGCCATCCAACGATTCATTGGGGACTGGTAAGCAGTGGTTAAATTTACAATCAGCTAACGAAGGCTGGCTTACGGCAAGCCAAAGCATCGATCTGCCGTCGGGGCGTCCATTCCTCTATACGATGTGGGCGCACCCGAAAAATGTTCAACAAGGCGGGTCGAATATCACCTACCACCTGGCAGACGGAAAACAGAAGACGCTATACATACCGCATGTTTTCCAGACGCCATCCGACTCAGATTCCTGGCTGTTGCTAAGCTATCAGGGCGAGGCGCCTGCGGATACGCTCAAGGTTGATTTTAGCCCTGTCGTGAATCCGAGCAAAGAAGGAGGCTCCATGCTCGTTGATAATGTTCGGGTAACGCTGTATGAAGGCTCGGACTACGCAACCGAAGCTCATGAAGCCAGCAGCGCGCCACAGGTGGATGGAAAATTGAATGACTGGCCGCAGGGTAACCCTATCCCTTTGCTCGCAGTGAACCAACTCAAGGTCGATGCGGACGATTATCAATGGACCCCGGAAAACTTGAGCGGGGTGGCGTATTTCCAGTGGGATAATGAGGCGCTGTATTTTGCGGCTGATATTGTGGATGATCAGTCTGTGGTTCCGAACACTGGCAATGAAACCATCAATAGCGATTCCCTGACTTTAGCGTTTCAGCCTTCTCGTCTGGGCGTCAAAAGCAACGACCGCGCCTTTGCTTATTATTTGAGCGCGGCATCGCCCGGCGGCGGCAGCGGTAAGTTCACTCTTTATCGGCCAGAGCAATTTTCCGGTGGGCTTATGAGCGGTCATCTGGCAAAAGATTCTTCGGCCTACGAAGTCGCCATCAAGCGGGAAGGAAATCGCACCACATACGAGGCTAAATTCCCGTGGACCGAATTAGGCGGACTGACGCCACAGCTTGGCGCGCGCATGGGATTAAGCATATCCTTAGCCGATAATGACGGCGACGGCCGCACTGCGCGAATACTCTGGGGCCGAGGCCTTGATCCCGTCTGGGAGCCTTCTCAGTTCGGGGTTCTAACGCTGGTTGGGCCAATCGCGCAATAAGAAGTTACGACTTCTCCGCTCATACGTCACGCAGCGATAGCTGCCACTTGTTGGTGAACGATTACACCACTGGCATGCTTGTTGAATGAGGCCCTAAAATATAGGTTTCAATTCATACATATGATGCTCAGCTCTAATTTGAAGCGCCATATTCACCTCATACTCAACAGACCCCCTAACATGAAAACGATGCTACAAAAGATACCATCCCTCGCGATCCTTGGCGTAGTGGCAAGCAGCTTCCCTTCCGCCAATGCCGTTGATTACTTTCTGCAGCAAAACCAGTTTAGTCCTAATAATTGGGAGACAGTAAACAGCACCAACAGCTGGTATGACAGCCCTGCAGGCGGCAGCCAGCTTACCAGCTTTGATGTTAACGGTGATTACTTTAACAACGGCTTCACTCTGCGCACGCCTTCGACGCAAGATACCTTTGGCGGCAATTCCCTGAATCTATCCGGCGGCTCCCTCCTCCTTGCATTTCACGACGCCTCCATCGATTCAACCGTAGGCACGCTCAATGTCGAGGCCGGCGGTTCTTCGCTGAGCACCAATAATTTCGATAACACCCTGGGTGGTGGTCTGAATGTAACGGCCTTGACGCTCAACGGAGCGCTCGATTTGGGCACTAATGATTTCCGTCGTGTGCGCCTGAATGTGGACACACTTTTGGGCTCCTCCGACATTATCGTGGGCGCTGGCAGCGCCGGCAGCGGCAGTCGGGCAAACTTAAGCGCACTGGATGCAAGCTCGTATACTGGAAACGTGAATCTAAATCTGGGCCGCTTGAACTTCGATAATGATTTCACCTCCGCGGGTGGACTGAATATCGCCTCTGGCACGACTTTTGTTCTGGATCAAAGCCTGACCTTCTCAGCCTTAACGATTGCGGGTGATACGTTGAGCGAAGGCACGTATTCTTATGCAACGCTCAACTCGACCTACGATTCGATCTTCCAGGATGGCGGATCGGGCTCCATTACGGTAGCTGCTGTTCCAGAGCCGTCCACGACTGCGATGGCGCTCGGAGCCGTATCCCTTGGCTTAATGATGCTGCGCCGTCGCAAACGCCAAGCGTAATAGAAACTTTGCCTGAACAATGAAGGTCGGTCCTGCTTAGGGCCGACCTTTTTATGTTATCTTCTATGGCGTAAGTGAAGTTCGCTTATCCCACACTTTACGCTCAAAGATCGACGGTTTTTAGCTCAACGGAATGATGCTCTAGCTCAACCAAACCTAAAGCGGATTCCAGTATTTTATATAATTTTGTCGCAATAAAAAGAGTCCCAGTCGAATTCGGATGGACCGCGTCTTCCGCCAAGTAACAAGGCTTATAGTATTTCGAAAGCGTGAGGAAGGCCGCATTCAAATTTAAGTACTCTGTGTGAAATTTTTTCGCCGCAACTTCATTGGCTTCAATGTACGCGTCTAACGTTTTTCGAATTCTCGCCCGGTATGATCCCGGTAAATCCATGTCCTGACTGATGTAGAATGGAGAAACGATCAGCACCTTGGCATCGGGTAGCGCCTGGCGCGTATACCCCATCAAATGATCCAGGATTTCGGCGTATTGCTCCGGGCTTTGCAGTGGATTAGCCGCTGAGTCCGTCACATGGCGGTTGCAGTCATTGATGCCAACCTTCAACACAATCCAATCCGGCTCTTCGCACAACACATGGTCAGTCCAGCGTGATCGCAAGTCGTCCATGGTGTTGCCGCCCAAGCCACGATTGATGATCTTAACCTGGCATTCCGGGTGATGGACTTTGAACATGTCATCGATTAATTTCACATATCCATTGCCCAATGGCTGGTGCTGCGTCCGCCGATCGCAATCAGTGATGCTGTCGCCAATGAATAGAATGCTTATTGGGTGCTGGCTTTGCTTGGTCATAAAGTATTCGGGCATATGTCCACTGCCGTGAAAGCGACATTGAAGTATGGCCATGATTAGACCTGAGCATAGGCCACCCGCATACCTGTTCAACGGATAGTGGAGACGATGTTAGTGAAATCGTTCGACAAGAATCGCCCGAACCAAGCCTGCTTTTGTCGGTCAAGAAATGGGAATCGATTCCTTATCCGAACAGCGAACCAACGCTCATGCCGCGTTCAATCAGCGATCGAAGCCATGAGGTTGCCCCGCGGGTAAAGTGGCACCCCTGGTCTAAATCAGCGCCTCGACCGAATGGTATTCCAGGAAGCTGCGGAGGCCTTCGGGGGTGAGATAGTTCTTGAGGAGGCGCTGGTCGGACTTGGTGAAGTCGACCAGGATCAGACCGTCCAGGCAGTTGCCGAAGTCGGGGTCGACGTTAAAGGATAGCAGCGTGCCGTTGAGCTTCAGATAGTGCTTGAGCAGAACGGGGACGCCCTTCTGGTCAATTTCGATTTCGGAGATTAGCGCGGAGACGTCGTCGATGCTGCGCACTGAGGAAAGCATGGCCTGATTCTCGCTGGCACCGAGTTTTTTACCCCGCGGCGGATGCTTGGCGGATACGTAGTTGGCCAGCTCGTGGTGGAGTTTGTTCTTCTTGAGAAACTTCACCATCAGGTCCTTGGAAACAGCGTTGTATTCCTGGCTGATACTCACCGGGCCAAAGAGTGTCCGATATTGCGGGTGGCGAACCACAAACAGGCCCAGACCGCGCCAAATCATGGAGAGCGAGGCGTGCTTTTTCTGGTAGTCCACCGCAATGAACGAGCGGCCCACCTCCAGCGCCGGGCCCAGCTTTTCGAAGAACTCCTGCTTGAAGTTAAACAGCGATGCTGTGTAAAGCCCCTGTCGGCCACGGGTGAGCAATATCTCGTCGACCAAACCGATGCGGTAAGAACCAACGATGGCCTGCGCCTTGGCGTCCCACATAAAAAGGTGACGGTAATGCAGATCGTAGCGGTCGAGGTCAGTAGACTCACCAGTCCCCTCGCCCACCACACGGAAGGTGCGTTCGCGCAGACGGCCGAGCTCTTCGAGCACTTCAGGGATTTCCTCGGCGTGCGCCCAATAAACTTTGAAATCGCCGTGCTCGGTGAGCAAGCGATCTTCGGGCAGGCCGTCAATCTCCGCCGCCAGCACTTCGGGTGCAGTGGATGGGTCGACCTCCTTCATTGGCGTCTCGCGCTTGGGCAAACGCGGGAAGGAGAAGCGGCGCGGCTTTTCTTCACCCTCGCGCTTGGCCAGTAAATAGGTTTTTAAGCGCAGGAAATCCATCAGCGCTTGATGCGAGGGGAAGTCCTTGAGCTGCCGGTAGGTCAGCGGCTGGCCAATACGCAGGCGCACGACGCTGTTGGCCTGGCGGGACAACTCACGCGTGAGTGAAGCGGTGCGCAGCAGCGGGTGGACCATGCCGGCGATTTGAAATGCGAGGCTGTTTCGCCCCTCAAAGTAAAGCGGCACCACGGTCGGCTGCGACTTGTGGATGATGCGCGCGGTATTGTCCAGCCAGAGCGGGTCGGTGATCTGCCGTGTTTTCCACTGCCAGTGCGACACCGTGCCCGAGGGGAACGTGCCAATGCAGCCGCCGTCCTTGATGTGACGCATCGTCTCCTTAAGCGCGGCAAAATTACTACGCGCCGCCTCCGGACCACCAAAGGGGTCCACGGCGATCATCCACGGCTGGATCTCGCTCATCTTGGTGAGCAGGTAATTCGCGAGCAGCTTGGCGTCGTCACGCAGGCTCGTCAGCAGCGCGCCAAAAACGACGCCATCAACCATGCCGAAGGGATGGTTACTCACGACGAGCGTGGGGCCCTCGCGGGGGATTTTGGCCAAGTCTTCCTCGCTGACTTCATAGGCGACATTCAGCGACCGCAGGGCGCGCTCGTAGAAGTTGATCGTCGAGTGGTCATCCACCACCCGCTGGTAATACATATTGAGCGCGGAAATGCCCAGAAAGTCGTTCAGCGGTTTGCCACCCAGCTCATACAGCTTGAGCTGCCAGCCCGAAAGAGACTCCCGGACATCAATCAGCGGTTTAGGCGATTCGGACGGCATAAACCATTAAACACTACTAATCCCCCATGCTGCCACAAGCAAGAAAAGCACGGTGGGAAGTCTCACTCAGACGTGGAGAACCACCCCGTCTCGGCTAGCGCCGAAAGTGTTTTAAAGCGGGTAGATTAAAAACCCGATGAGTTCCACTATGGCTTAAATCGCTCATCCTGAGGCGGCTCCTGATCCACGATGACTTCAGCTGGCGTGACCTCGCCGAGGTCTTCCGGCTGATGGGTCGCCATGAAGGCCGCCACGGCGTCACTGCGGCCAGCGACCAGCAGGATATCCCCCAGTTGGATCAGCTCGTCGGCTGGCGGTGAGACAATTCGCTTTTTGCCACGCTGAATGCCGAGCACCGTGATGCTGTATTCTTTGCGTAATTGAGCGGTGGCGAGTGTCCGGCCGACCAGGTCGGAATGCCCGCCGATGTAGGTCTTTTCAATACGGAATTCGTGCGGGTCGGTGCTGGCGGGATCGACCTTGCGCTTTGCTTCAAGCATGCGGATGGCCGCGCTTACCTGTTCACTCTCGCCGTAGAGAATCACATGGTCGCCGGGAAAGAGCGGGATGTGTGGTGACGGGTCAAAGCGGGTCATCCCGCCGCGCGAAATGGCAATTACCTGAGCACCGGTTTCGGATCGCAGTTTGAGCTGCTTGAGCTCTTTGCCGCAGGCGACGGAGTCGATGGACAACTCGTGCTCGGTGATCTGCGCCTCCCATGGGTTGCGCCCGGCGATTTCTTTGAGCGCGGTCTCGCGGGCCTGCTCATCACTCTCGCGCGAGTGCTGCTGGAAGCTTTGGTAGAAGAGGAACTCGATGCGGCTGTTTACCTGGTTGATTGATCGCCAGAACAGGACCAGAGCCACTCCGCACAACAACAGGAAGATAATCAGCGTAATGCCGGAGGGGAAAAAGTAAGACGCCGCCGATAAATAGAGCCCCCCGAAGAGCACCAGCACCACGCAAAGCAGCAGCGTGTGGAACAGGTTTTTCATGCCGCCGAGCAAGGTCTGGCGGTCGCGGGATTCGCCAATCACCGCATCGGTCACGAGCAGGATCAGCACGTCTAAATTGCGTAGAATCGCGGTCAAAAACGGCAAACAAAGCCCCGCAGCCACAATCCACACGCCGAGCTGCGTGATGTCCTCGAAGCCGCGAATCTCGGCCCAATTTTCCAGCAAATGCGAGCCAATGTAGGCGCTGGCGATGATGGAATTGAGCACCAAAAAGTAGAAGACCACCTGCAGCAATGGGCGCCGGGCCAGGCGGGCAAATGCGCTGCGTCCAATGTAGCGCCCCACCGCGTCGAGCATGCTCGCATAGATGCGCGTCGCGCGCTTGAGCACGTCGGGACAGCGGTTGGCGAGCGCATGGAAAAGCTTGTCGGGCTTGGCATTGACCACTGGCATGATCAGGTAAGTCGTGATCGCCAGCCCAACAGTCATGCTAGTCAGGCCGTCACCCGTGATGCCCTGGCTAAAGCCCATTGCCGCGAGGATGAAGCCGAATTCCCCGACGCTAGCCTTGGGCAGCGAGGCGCGGAAACCGACCTCGGGCTGAGCGCCTCCCAGGAAAAAGCCCAGCCAGCACGCCAGTAATTTTCCCACCACGACCAGCAGCGCAATGCCGATCACGGCAAAAAGGTTGTTCCAGATCCACGTGGGGTTGATCAGCATACCGATCGCCACGAAGAAGACGGCGCAGAAGAGATCACGCAGCGGCTCGGTGACACGCTCGATCTCCTTGGAGAGATTACTCTGCGCGAGGATTGCCCCCGCCAAAAACGCCCCCAGCGCCACGGAGAGCTTGAGCTCGCTTGCCAGCCAGCCGACGGCCAACACCAGCGCTACGGAGACCAGCGTGATTAACTCCACGCTGCCCGCCCGCTTGAGCACCGTGGTCAGCTTGGCCGCCGCCATACGCCCAAAGAAATACACCGCGACCACGAAGATCGCCACGCCAATGATCACAAACGGTGCCTGCCCGAAATCGATGTGCCCGGATACGGAGACCCCGCCCAGAATCACCAGCAGCAGCACGGCCACGATGTCTTCAAAGACGAGCAAGCCGATCGCGAGCTGCGCCTCCACGCTGTTAAGGCGGTTTTGGTCACGCAGCAGCCGCAGGCAGACCATGGAAGCGGAATTGGTCAACACTGCGCCCAGGAAAATGCCTTCAATCTGCGTATAGCCGACCAGCGGCGCACAAAGCATTCCGATGAAGAACGCGAGCGCCGTTTGCAGGGACACCGCCAGCAAAGCCGGCCAAAAGACCCGTTGCACACGCCCCAAATCGAAGCCGAGGCCGATGGTAAACATCAGGAAGACTACGCCCAGCTCACTGAGCTGGTTGATGACTGAGGCGTCCTTGAGATTTGGCAGCTCAGGCAAGCTCGGCCCGATGATCAAGCCCGCCAGCAGGTAGCCCAGGATGACCGGTAGCCGCAGTAAATGAAATACAACGGTTACGACTGCAGCAACGCCGACGACCAGAGTCAAATCGCGCAATATGGTAGCTTCTTCCACTGCCCGATACGATGTAGGCTCAGCTTTCGCCGATCAATGACGAATTATGCAATCGTAAGGGACGGCTTCGCACAACTTAACGGGCAAAGAGGGCCTCACTTGCCCACGCCGACTTCTTCGCGCTTTTCGGCCTTCTTCTGGGACCTTTTCTTGGCGTAGAATTTCTTCTCCCACTCCTTCTGATTCTTATTCGCTTCCTTGAGGTAAGGCGTGTGCTTGGCGAGGTTGATCACCATGCTGTTGAGCCAGTTGCCAAAGCCGCGCATCGGGCGCTGGAAATCCACGAAAAGCACCACACGAACGCCATCGGTGTCGTTCCAAACCTCATGGTCGAAAGAGTCGTCGAAGATCACGCCCTCGCCCTCGGACCAGGAATAAAACTGATCGTGCACACGGATGCGGCACTGCTCGCGGGGCTCCGGCACGCGAAGACCGAGATGGTAGCGTAGGACGCCGTTATAAGGTCCGCGGTGCGCTGGGATGTGCTTTCCCTCAGACAAAATGGAGAACATGGCCGTCTTCATGCCGGGGATTTTCTCCAGCGCTTTGACGGTGTTCGGGCAGCGGCGGCGGTTTTCCTCACACTCAATCCCGTAGCCGGCGAGAAAGAACGTTTTCCAGTTGTTATCGGTGGTGATGGTCTCCACCTCCTTGGTGATCTCGTGAAAGCTCGGCAGGCTTTCGCGGTCTTCCAGCACGTCCTCCAGCTCCTCACGAATCAGCTCCCAGTCTTTTTCGATCTCGGCCGCCCACGGAAAAACGTTGTTGTTGTAAATTGGTGGATTGCCGACGGTGGAGTACTGGATATTCTTAGCCTCGACCCAATTAATCAGAGCGTCGAATGCCTTATCAAACGTGCTGCGGTTCTGCTTGAGGGGAGCTTTCTTTGGTTCCATAGTTCTATCGTTGCCGCCAAATCAGAGTCGAAAGTAGGAAACTAAGGCGAGTCATGACGCATTTTCCACATCTTTTTTGAAAACGGGTCACAATTAAGTAACACTCAAGACGGAAATCAATCATCTTAACCCATGGACGCCCCCTCAAAACCGAAGCTGACTGGCTGGATCAACCTGGCCGCACCGCTGCTATTGTGGCTGCTGCTTTGGTCCGAGCTCTCGGCGGAGTGGCTGCTCAATGACCAGTATGGCTACGGGCTCTTCGTCCCGCTGCTGGGTGCTTATCTGCTATTCCGGCGCTGGGGTGACCGCCCGGAGCCCGAGCCCCAGGGCAAGGCCATCGGGCTGTGGGCAATGCTTATCTCGCTGACGATCCTGCTGACGCCGTTTCGCATTATCTACGACGCCAACGCCGACTGGCGCGTGCTGACGTGGGTCCAGGCGCTGCTGACCTTCGTCGTGAGCATGGGCTTCCTGCTCTACTGGGGAGGTCGGCCATGGATAAAGCACTTTGCACCGGCTGTCTTTTTCTGGCTCTTCGCCAACCCCTGGCCGATGACGATCGAGAAATCCATCGTGGTCGGGCTCATGAGCATGGTCGCCAGTTGGGTGGTCGAGTCGGCAAATTTGCTGGGGGTCTTTGCGGAGCGTAGTGGCAACATCATCCAGCTCTCACGGGGGCTGGTCAGCGTGGAAGAGGCCTGTAGCGGCGTGCGCTCTCTCCAGTCCACACTCATGGCGTCTTATTTTCTGGGCGAGCTGCTGCGCTTTCAGTGGCGCGTGCGCTTTGGGCTGATTCTCTCGGGCTGCCTGCTGGCGGTATCCTTCAACTACGTGCGCACGTTGGTGCTGACAATTGTTACCGCGCGCCAGGGCGGCGAAGTCATGGAACGCTGGCACGACCCGGCAGGCTACATGGTCTTCGTGATGAGCCTGTTTGGCCTGCTGATGCTAACCGCGCTCGCGCAGAAGCTCCGATCCGACCACTACGGAGCGATCGACGGAGCCCCCCTCCCCGAGGACTACGAGCCGCGACTGCTCCCGGCCAAGCCCCTCATCCCGCTAATGGTGCTCATGCTAGCCTCCGTGCCGGCCGTATGGGCATGGTATGCTTGGCGCGTTGAGCCGGTAAAGTTTGCCGGCTGGGATTTCCAATGGGAAAAGATGGCCAAGCCTGTCGAATTTCAGCCGATCAACCCGCGCATTGAGGAGGTGCTCCACTACAGCGAGGGCGAGCTGGCCACTTGGGATGGCCCGGGCAACATGCACTGGATGGCGTATTTTTTACGTTGGGACAGCGCCCGCGCCGCGCAGTTGGGGGGTATTCACCGCCCCGAGGCCTGCCTTCCCGCCAGTGGTTTTCAAATGGTCAAGCGAGAGGATGACTTCCATTGGCAAGGGCCCGACGGACTGGAACTGGTTTTTAATACCTACATTTTCCAGAACGGCGACGCCGAGATGTATGTCTTTTACTGCCAGTGGGATAAGACAAACTTCCCTTATCACCAAAAGACCGGACGCTTCAAGCTGGACCGCTTCACGGATACCTGGAACGGCGAGCGCAAGGACGGCAAGATCAAGCTGGAGATATTCGTCTCCAACGCCCGCAACCGTACGGAGGCCCTTAGCGCGCTCCAGGAAATACTCTCTCAAACGATTAAACCTGAATTGCAGCAGGGTTAGGGAATGGCATGCTTTTAGCTAGGGTGTTCCCGTGTCTGCGATTGACAAAGTAGAGCGTCGCGTGCGCTCCCTGTTTGACCTATCCCATGTGATCGGCGTCTTTGTGATGGATGTCGAGGGCGATACCTTCGCCAGCATGACCTACCCAGGGCTCAACGAGGCTGAAAACGCCGGTAAATACGTCCTGAAATATTACCAGGACAACCGCGATAGCATTGGCTCCGACCAGCTAAAGTCCCATAACCGGGGCAGCCTCACGATTCATTTGATCCGGGGCCGGGATGGTGCCGTCGCCGTGGCCGCTCAGAAGCAAGCCAACCTGCCCGGCATCCGCATCCTGGCAAAAAAATTAGCCGGCGATTTGACGCTAGCAGTTATGTCCGCGCTAACGGAAGCCGCAGAGATCGACGAAGAACGCGCCCCCAAACCGGAGAAGCCCAAGAGCAAACCGCCAATGCCGGTTGGACCGAAAATGAAAACCGAACCCGAAGCCGCCGAGGCCGGGAAAAAGTAGTTTCCCTCAATGCCCGGAAGGCGTTGGCGCGCTGCGGTCAGGATTTTTCCGCATAAAGGCGACCAGTGGCAGGGCCGCCAATAACGCCAGACCAAAGATGGTGAAGATGCGCTGAAACGCGGTACTCGTCGCTTGCTGCGTGGTGTAGTCATCAAGCATGGTAAGCGAGATGTAGTGCGCTGTCGGGTCCAGAATGCCCTGCCCCGCCAGTAGCGCAGTCACGCGCTGCCCAATGTAAGTCAGCTGCGGCGAATCACTGCTCGCGGCATCGACCAACACCGACTCAAATTGCCCCTGCATCGCGCCCAGCACCGCCGCCGCTACGGCAACCCCCACACTGGCACCGAATTGGCGGGTCAGGTTGAGCAAGCCGGTCGCCGCCGCGTGCTTCTCCGGCGGCAGATCCGCCACCGCCAAGGCGTTGAGCGGCACGAAAATCATCCCCAGCCCAATACCTCGCAATAACAGCGGCCAGGTGAAATCTTCGCGTGGCGTTTGCGCGTCAAAATAGCTGTAGCGCCACATCGCGTAGAGAAAAATGCTCACGCCAATGAAGATCAGTGCATAGGGATTGCAGCGGTGAGAAATCCGCCCCACCACAAACATCACCAGACTCGTCCCCACCGCCACTGGCAGCATAATCATACCGGTTTCCAATGCGGTGTAGCCCATCAGGTCCAGCAAAAGCAGCGGCGTGACAAACACGATGGCCAGCGTGCAAAGCGCCTGAACGAAAGTGAACAGGCAACAAGCCGTAAATTGCAAATTGCCAACGATACGCAGGTCGACCACCGGGCTGTCGAAGGTCAACTCCCGCCAGACAAATAACCCGAGGCAAAAAACCACCAGCGCGCCGAGTTCCAGGCCCGTCATCGAGCTGAACCAGCCAATCTTATTGCCGTCTTCGAGCAGCAGTTGGCAGGCACCGATGCCCACCGCCAGTAAGACCAGCCCAAGGAAATCGACCTTGCGCACCTTCTCCCGGTATTTCGAATCGGGCACGAGAAAGACGACCATCACCAGCGCGAGGATGCAAATGGGGATGTTTATATAGAAGATCCAAGGCCAGGAAAGTTTCTCCGTGAGCCAGCCACCAAGCACCGGCCCCATCGCCGGGCCGACCATGATGCCCATCCCCCATACCGCCATTGCGCGCGAGTGTTCTTTGGGCGGAAATACCTCGTAGAGAATTGCCTGAGAAGTCGCCACCAAAGCCCCGCCACCAATGCCCTGCACGATACGCCAAAACACCAGCGACTCCAGCGTCGTCGCGTGCCCGCACATGAAACTCGCCACTGTAAACAGCACCAGCGATCCGGTAAAATACCGCTTTCGGCCAAACAACGAGGCGAGCCATCCCGTTAATGGGATGATGATCACATTGGACAAAATATAGCCCGTGGACACCCACGCGATCGCATCGAGAGACACACCGAGACTGCCCATCATCTGCGGGATCGAGACATTGACCACCGACGTGTCCAGCCCCTCCACAAGGGACGACAGCGTGACCGCGAGCGCGATCAGGTAGCGCTGCGGATGGCCGGTCTGTTCCGTGCTAGCCATTGGCTTGGTCGTCCGGCTTTTCCTTTTTTTCCTTCTCCGGGTCGTCTTGTGGCGAGGTGGTCTCGCCCTCGGTATTTGGAACTACGTCGTGCTTTTTCGGATCATCCGTCTGCTTCAGTTTATGAATAGGCTCCACGGAAATGGTCACTTCCGCGCTCATGCCAGGCACCAGTTTATCCACCTGATTCACTGGCTCGGTGAATCGGACCTGCACCGGGATCAAGGCCTCGACCTTAATGAAGTTACCACTGGCGGCGTTGCGCGGAATAATGCTGAACTGATTTCCCGCCGCAGGGGCCACACTCTCGACCACGCCCTTAAAAGGCGTCCCCGGAAAGGCATCGATGGTGATGTCCACGAGATCGCCGATAAAGATGCGCTCAAACAGCGTTTCCTTGATATTGGCCACGAGCCATTTGTCGTCATCGGAGACCACCGTCATCAAATACTGGCCCTGCTCGACCGTCGTGCCTTCGTTGACCTTGAGTTGGGCCACGTGCCCGCTGATGGGTGACTTAATAATCGTCGAGGCGAGATTAACCTGCGCCTGCGCGAGCTCGGCCTTGGCCTCCTCAATATTGTAATCGAGCAGTTGGGCGTTGGCCATTGCCTCCTGCACCTGCTGCTCGGCGGCGTAGGCTTCTTTTTGTAATGTAAGCAGCCGGGCGTTAGCCTGATCTGCGCTGGCCTGCGCCATGGTCAACTGCGACTGGACAAACGATGGGCTGTTTTTGCTGCTTTTGATGCGCTGCAATTGGCTGTTGGCATCGTCAGCGGTGGACTGCGCTTCGGCGAGTTCGGCCTGAATCACGCCCAGGTTTGCGCGCGCGGTGGCGAGCTTGGCCTGAGACAGACCGCTACCGCCAGTGGTTTCACTTGCGCTGCCCTGACTGCTAGCCTCGGTCCCCTTCTGAGCAATGAGCGCATTGACCTTTGCCTGCGCCCGCTGCACCTCCAGTTGATAATAGCGATTCTCCAAGGTCGCCAGCGTATCGCCGACTGCGACGGGCTGGTTTTCGATAACCGTCACCGTCGTCAGCCAACCACGCTCGGGCGCGAGTATTTTGATCATCTTCCCTTCGACTTGCGCGTTGTCGGTGACGATATGCGCCTGGTCAAACTGGTAGCGTTGGTAGGCATAAATACCAGCGCCGATCAGGCCCAGTATCGCCACTGGCCAAATTAACCAATTAAACTTGCTGCGAGCAGGTGTAGCCGCGGTTTTCTCTTCCGAATTTTCCGCCATGCCACCACGCTGCCAGAATCCCACACGCGGGCAAGGTTTCAATTACCTCGTCGGACAATTCCTCGCGTGCACTTAGCTGATCCGGCCCCAGAAAACGCGTGTATCGTATTCCAGGGTAACGCGGTTGCCCAGTTGGTGCTTGAGGAAAATTTGCTCCAGGCGACGCAGCATCGGCAAGCAGTCTGGGTCACCCGGTGCTGGCACATAAGAGCAAGACAACAGGCGTCCGCGCAATTGCTCCCAGTTGCACTCTTGGCGATTCGGGAAAATCCGTGACTCGACCGGGCTATCGCCCAAAAACTCCGAGAAATCCGACCGAGAAGGCCCGTGATGGTCGACCGCGTGGTAATCGGTGCCAAACTCTTCCAGCAGGCATTCGTAAGCACGCTGAAAGGCAGAGCCCTCCATACGGCGATGATTCCAAATAATGTAAACCCAGGCTCCCGGCTTCAGGATGCGGCGAAACTCGCGGCGAGTGGCGCTGTGGTCAAACCAGTGAAAG
Source organism: Cerasicoccus sp. TK19100 (assembly GCF_027257155.1). Taxonomy (NCBI): domain Bacteria; kingdom Pseudomonadati; phylum Verrucomicrobiota; class Opitutia; order Puniceicoccales; family Cerasicoccaceae; genus Cerasicoccus; species Cerasicoccus fimbriatus. The sequence goes on along the minus strand of NZ_JAPWDU010000005.1, from coordinate 355,665 downwards.
GCCTGAGCTACGCTGATCGCCTCCAGTGTGCGGTCCGGCAAACCTGTTTCCTCGGCGCGCCCATCCCAGCTTTGATAAAGCGGGTAGCAACGGAGTTGGCGCGCGCCGGCTTCCCGCATTTCGCGGTTGGGCTCCACACCGATAACACGAAAACCCTGGCGCAGCAAAAGCCGCGAAAATATGCCCGTGCCCGATCCGATGTCAGCGATTGGCGCACCCGGCTGGAGCCCACATTCATCGCGTAAAATCGCCGCGGCGGCACTTGGGTAGCTGGGTCGATATTTGTTATAATCTTCGACCCGCTGACTGAATCGCTGGGTAGGCTCACTCATGGGAAATTAAGTTTAGGCTATCATGCTTTCAGACGGGCGCAAGCCAATCGTCATCAATGGGAATAAAATTTTCGGCAGATGGGAAAGCACTTGAGGTTCATGAGCATATGAGACGCCAGTGGCCTGATTGATTCCCAACATTCACATGAAATGGAACCCCGAAAAACGCCCAATTGTTCCAACCTAAATCTTTAGGCTTGCAAACGTTTGATATCAATTCATAAACACTGTTCATCAATGGCGAACACCGTGCAATCAGTTGAAAGAGCCCTAACATTATTGGAGTTAGTCGTCGGACGACCGCAAGGCGTTGGCGTGCGCGAGCTGGCCCGCGAAGCCGACTTGAAAGCACCTACCGCGCAGCAGCTATTGAAGACTCTCCAAGCGCGAGGCTATCTGCATTTTAATCCCGATTCGCGCCAGTATCATGCAGGCCAATCATTGGCAAAGCTCTGCCAGCAAATTGACCCGCTTGCGACCTTGCGCGAGTCACTTCGCGCCCCGCTGCAAGCGTTTCATGCCGCGCTCGGCGAAACGTTGATTGCACAGACGATGGTCAACGGCGAGGCCCGCATTTTGCTCGAGTTCGCCGGCAACCAGCCCCTCACCGTTCGCCATGGCGAAGTCGTCATTGATGATCCGCACTTGTGGGCCTCGGGCAGCGTGGTGCTGGCGTGGCAAAGCCCAGCTTACCTCGATCAATACATCGCCGCGCGAAACTGGAATACCGAAGAATCCCAAGCCTACCGTGAGCTGCTTATGGGCATTCGTGAGCGCGGCTTGGCCGAGATGGTCAACGTCGCCAACAGCGGCGTGGCGGCCGTAGGGGCACCGGTGTTCGACCGCCAGGGTGACTTCGTTTGCGCCGTGGGCGGCAGCGTCCCGGTCACCCGATGGGACGACGCCCAGCGCAAGCAACTCACTGAAGGCCTCGCCAATCTGGCCAACGAAATTCGCGACCAACTTTAATACCCAATCCAATATGAGCATCCAACGCATCAAACCCCTCACCGCAAAAGTCGGCGTCATCGGCGTCGGCCACCACACCTACTGGCCTCAGTTCGATGGCCTGCTTGACGAAATGCGCCGCAAGCAGGACGTGCTTGTCCAGCGTCTGCAACGCAACGGCGTCGAAGTGGAAGACTTCGGTCTTGTCGATAACGCCAAGACTTCCTACGCCGCCGTGCCAAAGCTCAAGGCCGCTGACCTCGACGTGCTCTTTGTCGACATGGTTACCTACGCGACCTCATCGACCTTCGGCTGCATAGTGCGCGAAATCGACTGCCCGATCGTCCTTGTGGCCATACAACCGATGTCCGCCATGGACTACCCCAACGGCACCACCTACATGCAGCTTTGCAATGACGACTATTGCTCGGTGCCGGAGTTTACCGGCGTCGCCGTTCGCTTCGGCAAACCCGTCCCTTATGTCATTCTCGGCCACGAAAATGATGACCCAATCGTCGATGCGGAACTGGCCCGCTGGTGCGGCATCGCCAAAGCGCGCCACGACTTGCGCAAGGGCCGCGTCGGCCTGATGGGCCACGTGTTGGAGTCCATGCTCGACATGCATGCCGACCCCACCGCCATCACCTCCGCATTCGGCTGCCACGTGCCGCTGATCGAGCCACACGACCTTTACAAACACTACAAGGCCGCCGATGACGCCAAAATCGCAGCGAAGAAGAAAGTGATCCTTGGCTTCTTCGACACGCCCGATCCCAAGAGTGACCCATTGACCGAAAAGCTCACCGATGCCGACCTCCACGAAGCCGCCAAATGCGCCGTCGCGCTCGATGGGCTCATTGAGGAGTATGACCTCACCGGCCTGGCTTATTATTACGAAGGCGAAGCCGGTTCCGACCTCCGCCGCATGGTCACGAATCTCATTGTCGGCAACTCTTTGCTTCAAGGCGCAGGCTTCCCGATGTGCGGCGAGTTCGATATCAAGAACTGCATCGCCATGCTGATCTTTGACCGCCTGGACATAGGCGGCAGCTTTGCCGAGTTCCACCCTGTCGACTTCGAGCAGGACACCGTACTCGTCGGCCACGATGGCCCGCACCACATTAACATCGCCGAGGGCAAACCCGTGCTGCGCAGCTTGAAGAAATACCATGGCAAGCCTGGCAGCGGTGCCGGCGTGGAATTCCAGATCAAGGAAGGCCCGATCACCATGATGAGCATTGGTCAGAAAGCCGACGGCACTTTTAAATTCGTCATCGCCGAAGGTGAGTCCGAAAACCGTCCAATTCCCCCCACCGGCAACACGAACACCCATGGCCGTTTTGGCGAAAACGTCCGCCAGTTCCTGATCGACTGGGTGATGGAAGGCCCCACGCACCACTTCGCGCTCGGTATTGGCCACCATGCCAACACCCTCGTCCTGCTGGCCAAAACACTCGGCATCGAAGCCGTCGTCGTCCGCAAGGCTTAGGACTTTTCAGCGCGCAGTCGACATCGGCTGCGCGCTTCTTTTTGAATACGACTTTTAAAAAAAGGTAGCGCGGATCGCCTCGATCCGCAGTTTCAATCAATTAGCCATCCAACGTAATGCGGATCGAGACGATCCGCGCTACCGAATCCACCAGCTCGCTACCGCAAAGTAACTTTCTAAGGCAAAGCATATGTCCCACCAACCATTCCCCTATCCCGACGGCTACCACTGGCGCGACATCCAGTTGGAGATGTCTCTCAAGCCATTCGTCGACAATTCGACTGAAACGCGTGAAGGCGTCATCCGAGAAATTTTCATCCAATGGGCAGCGCTCACCCGCCACGCCGAGAGCATCTCCATCATGCTATGGATTGCCGAAGGCTCGGAGATCCTCGAATACAGTGGCAAGCTAGAAGACGAGTTCGAATGGGCCAAATATCATGGCGCGCCCAACCGGCACCGGGGCTTCGAAATGGTCGAGGCAGACAACGCCAAAAAAGACCCGGATCACGCTGGCATTGGCGGCAATGTTTTTGCCGGAGATCCAGACCGCATCGGCATTCATGCGCGTTCGTATCTTTACCGCGAAGATCCCGCCACTTTCACCTTTGAGTGGCTACGCGGACTGGTCGCGGACCTAAAGCGCATCGGCCGCGAAATGACCGGCAAACCCATCTATGTCGGTGAGACCTTCGACATTGGACCGGAGTTTGCCAAGTCCCGTTTCAAGTTTGAATGGCACCGCGAGATCCTGGGGGATGGCCCCGTTTTCAAGGACGAGTTTATTTCCTGCGAAGCCGTGCTCGACGCCGACGACCGCGCTTACGCCGCCTTCCCTAAGGGCATTCCACAAGGCACGCGGATTGGCACATTTCTAGGTAAGCAGGCCAACCAATTTTTCGAGGATATGGGCTTCGACTTCCTGTGGTTCTCCAATGGCTTCGGCTTTTCCCTAGAGCCCTGGGCCCTCGTTGGCGAAGTCTTTGACGGTGCCGAATACCACGCTGATCGGCACGATGGTATACAACAGCGCGTGCTCCAATTCTGGAAAGACCTGCGCGAAGTTTTCCCCAAGAAGTACCACATCCGCACGCGCGGCACAAACCTCGCCACGGGGATCGATTTGGGCTCCGACGCCTCCCCACTAAAGCACATTTTTGAAGGCGACTTCGGGCTTGATGCGCCGGTCAATTCCCCTTGGGCCGCGCTCGATGGTGACTTCGGCTTGGAGCTTTCCGGGTGGATGAGCCATGTCGCGCGCCACCCGGGTGATACCTTTCGCTTCCGCTTTTATATCCACGACCCGTGGTGGCTCAACAGCCCATGGCTCGACCGCTATTCACGCCAGCCACATGACATCTTTTTGCCAGTTTCGGTGAGCCGACTCACAGCAGACGGCAAGGTGGAAATTCCGCGTGATCTGGCGCTGCTCACCATTGATGACTCACACGGCCATATGCCACTCTCGGTACCCAATGAAGTAACCGCATTCATCCTGAAAGCGCGCGAAAAAGCACCCGATGCACCAGCACCGTTCTTGTGGGTATACCCCTTTGACGATTTCCACGAAATCGCAAAAACCCGTCCGGACATCACACTCCATGCGGATGCCTACATCGGCGTAGCCATCAATGAAGGCCTTCCGCTCAACACCGTGGTCGACGCCAAAGAATTAACCGCCGCCCTGACCGCCAGCGGACAACAAGACGCAATTCTGGTAACACCGGTTCCACAGCCCGGATCAAAGCTGGAAGATGATTTGATCAAGCTGCTGAGCGACGGCATAGACATGCAGCTCTATGGTCCGGTGCTGCCCGGCAGCGCATTTCTGGAACTGCTCGACCTGGAACTAAGCGAACCGCTGGAAGGTGACTTTGTATTGCAAAGTTCGCCCATGGAACCCGCCGAGGGTGGCAACATCATCCGGCACACAACGTTCCTTTCCGGTGGCCCTTGGACGGAAACTTTGCGCGGCAAAGCAGATGTCGACGCCGCCGAAGCTACCCAAGGCAAAGCCAGCCGTGCTGCCATGGTCATTGCAGAGACCGACGGCGGGGTTATCGCGTGGACCCGCGCCTCACTTAGCACAGGTGAATATAATCCTGATAAGCCACGCCCAATCAAGGGGCCTATCCTCAAGCCCATGGATCGAGCGATGTTTTACCCTACCGGACGCTTGCTGCGCAATTGCCTCGGCGCATTCGGTTGGCTGATCGACAGCGACGAAACGCTCAACGAAACACGCCCTCCTTACCTGACCGTTCACCGTTGGAAGAATGCGTTTATCCTCTCCGGCCATAGCCGCGATGAAAACGCCATGCTTTCCGTGCGCCATCCGCTTGGTGCACCACTGCGTATGAACCAAACGACGGTCATCGCTGAAGGTCTGGCCGAGATAACCGGTGAGATTGCCTGGACCAGCGAAGTTCGCGTGTTCGCCGATGTGGAATTCGGTGTCATCAAGTGCCTAGAGGTACCGCAGCTAATGCATGGCGTGCATCGGCGCATGGTGATTTCCGGCTGTGAGGAGGCGACGCTCAGCTTCCTGGTTGAGCCTGGCCACACGGATAAAATCCGTATCCTGCTCGATCCGGTCTTCCCCTACTTCGTTGGCGAGTTCATCGAGCCAGAGATTGTATCCACACCCTACGGAGATGCCATCACCGTGTCCGGCGTAAGTGGCTCCATTCTTTTCGAGTGGTAATTTCCACCATGGCGGCTTCGGCAACGAAGCCGTCATTTTTTTGCGTTGACATGTGGCTAGGCCACTAGCCACTTTACCAAACATGATTGAAACGCGAAACGTTTACGTTCAGTTGATTGAACTCTGCCAGCAGCAGTTGGCCGAAGGACAATGGTCGGTTGGCGATCGCTTTCCCTCGGAGCGCGAATTATCAGTTGAACATGGCGTTAGCAGAGCAACGGCGAACAAGGTTTTATCCAAGCTCGTTAGCGAGGGCTGGTTGGAAATCCGGCGCGGTGCTGGCTGCTTCGTCGCCGAGCGCCCGACCCTTTTTTCCAAGCTGCGCCAAATGGACAGTTTTACGGATTTTGCGCGCGCCAACGGGCTTAGCCCATCGACCGAAGTCGTTGCATTTGACTCCCCCGCTGATGTATCCGGAGCAGTCCGCGATTCTCTTCAGGTAAAGGCCAACGAACGCGTCATTTTTCTGGAACGACAGCGCTTGCTCAATGGCGTAGTCGTCATCCACGAGGAGCGCTGGCTCCCGGGCAAGCTTTACCCGAGGCTCAAAGCCAAGGATCTCGCGGCGTCATTTTATGCAGTCTGTCGCGAGCGTTACAGCCTACATGCCGCTCGGGAGGACGCCACCTTGCGCGCCGCGATGGCCCCGAAGAAGTCCGGCATACTCGGCCCTACACTTTGCCTCAATGGTGCTGCTTATGACGCGGATGACGTCCCCCTTTGGATTCAGCATCTGCATTACCATGGTGCATGTTTCGAGGTATATCACGCGTCTGATAATGTCGCGACATTTCCCCGTCTGACACTGCGCCTGCGGGATGATTTCCAGGATCAGCTATCCCGCTAATTTTAACCCACACCACCCCTCCAAACATACCATGTCCCAACCGACACTAAACGAACTGGCCAAGATGATTGACCACTCCCTGTTGCATCCGACCATGACCGATGCCGACGTACAGGCAGGCTGCGAACTCTCCCGCGATTACAATGTGGCGACCGCTTGCGTGAAGCCCTACTCGATCCGACAGGCACTGGATATTTTTGCAGGCACCGACGTGATGGCCTGCGCCGTCATCGGCTTCCCTCACGGCAACAGTACGACCGGCATCAAGGTGATCGAAGCGGAATCTGCCGCGCTCGCCGGTGCCAAGGAAATCGACATGGTCGTCAACAACGGCAAAGTGAAGGGCGGTGACTGGGCCTACGTTCAACGCGAGATCGACTTGATCAACCAAGCCGTAGTCGCTGCGGGCTCGATCTTGAAAGTGATTTTTGAAAACGACTTTCTGACCAACGATGAAATCATCCGCCTCTGCGAAATTTGCAATGAGGTCGATGTGGCCTTTGTGAAGACTTCCTCAGGCTATGGTTTCGTGAAGGGCGACGATGGTAAATACAGCTACCAAGGAGCGACGATGGAACACCTGAAGCTGATGCGTAAGCACACCGCCGACCATATTCAGATCAAGGCCGCTGGCGGCGTGCGCACGCTGGACGACCTCCTCGCCGTACGCGAGATTGGCGTAACGCGCATCGGTGCCACCGCGACCAAGACCATGCTCGATGAGGCCGCGGAGCGCGGGTTCCCCGGCTCGTTACCGATTATGCAAAGGGCTTCCTAGTTCACTATTAGCACAAAGTAGGCTTTGAATAAGGGCCCCGCTCTGCAATGCAAAGCGAGGCCCTTACCCCATAATACTTGATTTACAAATCTAGCGGACGAGGACCGTCTTCAGCTCAGCTGGGTCCAAATCCACTCGGATTGAATTCGCCCCTGAGACGATAAGATTGCCCGAAACTGCGGCATAAACATCGCCGGACTTTGGCATCTCGATGCGGACGTCTTTCAAAGACTCCAAGCCGGTATTGACGATGGCCACATAGGTGCCTTGTCCCGACGTGCGAATCGTCCGCACCACGACGCCTTCTTCCTTGGTCGCATCATCAAAGACTTCGCTCGGCAGCGCTGGCAGTGCCAGGTAATTGGCGTTAAAGCGGCGCACGTATTCCGGGAATCCACGATTAAAGATGTAGCCACTGGTATAGCCAATATACCACGGATCGCCGTTCGCTACGGCCAGCGCCTCTGGTAGCATTACATACGGGCCAACGCGTTCAAAATCGGTAACAAAGTAACCGGTGATGCCCTCCATTGTGTCTTCATTCAGCGGGAAATGGCGCACCATCGCCAAACCGGCTTTGGTCCGATAAGCCTCCATCGCTTTGGGATCAGTTACCGTGTATTTGCGGTTGAAAGGATAGGCGAGCATGATGCCGTCAGAGTCCTTGTAGCGCTGCGGATCGGCCTGCGGAGTCGCGTGGTGCCACTCCCATGCACTCCATGTTGGCAACGGCGAAGTAATACCGGTGAGATACATTTGCTTATCCAGCACTTCATCTTCCGAAAGCACAAGTAAGTGTGAATAATCCTCGCGCGACTTTACGATATCTTCCCACTGCTCCTTTTTATCAGTAACGATGGATTTCTTCGCACCAGGAATGGGTAGCTTGGGCACGGGCTCCTGATGAACCGGCATAAAGATAACCACCGGGTCGCCGTCTTCGCCCACGCCATTTTCCTTCAAGTATTCATAGATTGCATTGAGGAAGTCTTTGCGCTTACCGAACCACCACTCGTAGTAGTCCTCGAGCAAGGCTTTGTCAGCCTCGACATCCTCACGCACCATTGGCTTGCAGCCAGTCTCTTCCGCGAACCGAGCCAAGGTGTATTCCGAAAAACTCATCGGCATTTGCGAAGTGCGGGAGCGAATCCACGCGCCCAGAATCTCGCCCTTATCCTTGTATTTTATAATGGTTAGATCGAGCACGCGCTTGAACTCCGTAAGCGTGTCTGGATCGGTGATGTCCACTTGGTTTTTCTCTGCCCAGCGCACGTGCGTGTAGTATTCGTCGCTCAACGGCATGACGCGCTTTTCCAGCTTGCCGAGCTGGCCACGGCCTTGGCGACCCGTGCTACCCGCATACTCATAGTACGGCAGCAGACTCAGCCCGTGCTTGGTGGCCTCGTCAACAATTTCGCCCCACACATTGGGGAACTTGTGGCTGTTATACCAAGACGGGTTCTCGACATCCCAATGCTGCGGGTGGCCGAACTCGAGCAAGTCCTTGGCAAAAGTATTCATACCGAGAAACTGCATCAGCCGCATGTGGTATACATACCAATCGGTCGGGTTGCTGACCATACGTTCGTTTTCTTTAACCGAGTTAATGACCAGGTCTGCCATTTCTTCACGGTAGAATAGATGGCGGTGAGGCAGGCCCTCGGGCAGTCGCAGCTCGGCATTAAATTTTTGCGGATCCGGCACCTCAAACAAACGAATCCGCGAAACGGCCGCACCATGTGAGAGCGGGGCCTGCTTCTCACCAGCCTGACCAATTATCACAAAAAAGCCACCGATGGGCGAAAATTTACGCTCTTCCGGCGTGCGGTTTTGCTTCAATTCGTCGAAGCGGTCGTTCAGCCAAAAGAGCTGCTGAAACGTCATGTATTCCTGCGTCTGTGGAATGTCCAACGACTCAAGGTTCGTGTTCGTGTAGGTGAAAATAACGTCGCCGAGAGCTTGGCCAGTTTGGATGCCGCGCGTCATCTCAGCGCCACGATTAGTCACGTAAAACGTACGCGGCTTGTCGTCAGGGAAATCCACGGTCAGCAGGTATGCTTTGCCAGGCTCGATGTAGTGGCCTTCACCCATTCGATAGGCAAAATATTTCGCTTCCTCGCCCTCATTAGGCAGTACACGCGCCTTCTGGCCCAGAATGTTTTCCACCCTCGAGACACCCTTCGGCATTTCCTTAAAAGTCTCTGGCGGCGTTTCGCCGGTCAGGATTTCATCTACCAACGGCAGCTTGCCAAACAACGTGCCCGACTCCACCAGCGGACGCTTGCCGATCTCTTCTTTGGCCCGAGCAACGCGCTGTGCCAGCAGCTCGGCTTGGCGACGCTCCTCCATTACCTGCGCCGAGCCCTCCGGTGTGTATTCAAAGACCAGCATTTCGCCATAGGAACCCGCCGGGCTTGGTGCCATCACCTGCAGGTAGCGCGCCTTAACATCCAGGCCGTCATGCACCTTCCAAATCTTCATGCCCACGCCGTCTTCCTGGACGATCTCCTGCCAGTTACCGGGTGTACCGGCCGAGACAAATACATCGGCGTGGCCATTCAAATCCCAGAACATGATCTTACCAATATGGCGTTCCTTTCCGAGATCGATAACGAACTCCGATGGGCCTTTCCACATGGTGTTCGCGGAGCTCATCAACGGGTTTTTGCCGACCGACTGTTCGTCGAACAAATTCGTCGGCTGGATTTCGGCCTGAATCATTCCAGGCTTGATCACAACTTGCACCGTGGGCGGCTCCTTAAGTGAATTCCCCAAAGCGACTGAGGATGAGGCAATGACTAAAGCAGCCATACAAAATTGATTAAACCCTTGGGGTAGGATTTTGGATAATATGCTCATAAGACAGACAAAAAGTTAACGTTATAGTAAAAAATCGCAACCATTAAGTTGAATAATTAAGAAAGGGTAAAAAGCGCACAGTCTAACATCATGCGCCGGTCGAACTGCCTATTGTTCGAAACAAGCCATAGTAAACGAAGTGCCCGCAATCAGTCGTCCTGCACTACTCGTCGAAGCATCCGCACACACCAAGCCCTATGTTGAGAAATGCACTGATACTAGCTACTCACTCAAAGACCACATAAACGATGCGTGTAAGTGGAATTTTCACATCAAAAAAATGTGGACCAGCGTGATCCTGCAAGAGTTCAGCACCCTGCCAACCACTGCCGACAGCGGCGACCATAGCAACCGCGAAACTTTCCTTGAATGCATTAGCAAAGATCCAAGGCATCATCATAGACAACAATTCAAAGGCCGAATACCTTCAAGACATTACCCGGTAGACCGTCAGCAAGCACCGCGCGGACTCCGCAAGCTAGCTAAGAGGCGAACTTTCATTCGTCAAGATCAGCCACCACTCACGCACTTCGCCGGGCTGCAACCATCCATCCGGGTCCTCAGCAGGAGCAAGGGGCGAGATACCTTCATTTGGTCGATTCGTGGGCTCGATAGCGAGGTGATGCGCACCACCCCAAACGCCGCGCGCTAACCAAAAAGCTAAATATGGAAGCGACTCTACTTTGTATCGCAAAGCAATTGTGGCTCCGCTATCTACATTGCGAAGTCGCAACTTTCCGTCTACCGGCGAATCCATAAACCACTTCATTCCCGCCTTCGGCACTTCGCCAAAATACAAGGCATTCAGATCCATTCCCACCTCATCACCAGGCCAAGAAATCGTATCCCCCGCATCGACATCCACTACGCCGGGCGCAACCATGACCTCTAGAGAACTGACAGGATCAAGCTCAAGCTGATCTCCCGACAGCACCGTAAAAAGCGGATGCCATGCCCACAAGTAGGGAAGAGGTTCATCGCCTATGTTTTCCAACTGATACCGCAAAGCAACATCACGTCCCTCGAGTGAAACGCTACGCGTATAACGCAATGGCAGGCTAACCAGATCAATCTGTGTCTCCAAAGAGTCGCTCGTGCGCGCAACGACCCGCACCGGCGAACGCCAAAGCTCACCATGTGGCGGCAGCTGTCGCCCGTTCCACTGACCACTCGCCAAAGTTGGAAGCAACTCATCGGCACCAATCAGGTTACCGTACCCAAAGCCTTCTCCATCCTTCGGGGCGAGCAGCTCCCTGCCCTCACTCCGAGACCACATCCATTCACGACCAGAAATTTTGTCTTGGAGCGAATAAATTTTCCCACCGAGCTCTGGTGCAATTCCCACGCTCCAAGTGTCATTTTCCAAAACTTGAACGCCAAACTGGGCATCATCCTTCGAGGCCGACTGACAGCCGCCCAGTAGCCAAGCAAACAAAGAAAATACAAAACAAATTTCAAACTTCGTCATACGCGTACAGCATCAAATAAGAATAACTTTATAGCAACCCTCTGTTATTCTAAATCGTGCGAATCGATGCTCTCACAAGCGCACTGCACAATCGCCTGCTTAACACTTCCAAAGTGCGACTTCGCTTCGAAAGAACCAGGCATGCGAAACAAAAAGTTAACGTTCTCGCAAGATCTCCAGGAATAAACACAAGGCCAAATGGCAAGCAGCTGGCTTACCGCTTGCCCGCTCCCATGGCCTAGCAATCACATGTTTTTTTTTGACGCACTCGACGCCATTAGACTCCCAGAATCGCCGAATTGGTGAATTGGTGGGACAACTTTCGAAGGCAGCCCCAAGGACAAACGCTGCCACCCCTGGGCAGCCGTACCTACATGGCACTTGCAACCGAGCAAGGACATCATGCGAATAGTCGATCCGCAAATGCCGGCCACTGCAAACCACTGACCGGCAAGCGCAGTTCTTTTAATAGCTATCTACCAGCGAGCGATAACTCAGCGCAGCCAACGCGTCTTTACGAGTTGTATCCTGATTGAACTCGACGATGATCTCGCGCGGTTCGTCAGGATACAGATCAAAACCATTATCTGACGCGACGTATGGCATTCCCTTGAAATCGAAGGTGAACGCATGCAGGTATTGCGCTGAGACAACACTCAACACGACCGAACTTTTCGTCGCCTTCTTCAGGGTGACTTTGGCCTGAGCCTTAGGCAGCTCAATAAAGCGAGGTGGCGCGAGAAGCACCGTTTGCTGACTCACAGTCACACTGTCGATATCAAGCGCGATACGCAGATAGAGATTGTCGCGACCATGCTCCTCCATTGCCTTACCGAGCTTGAGCTTCTTTTGCTGTCGGCTTTCACCATAGCGGAGTGTCACCTTTTTCGAGCCATCCAAAAGCTTGCGACCGTCCAAGTGAAACAGATCCCAACGCAAAAATCCCTTAGCCGTTTTCGGCGAATCATAAACCGTAAAGAGATTAACCTCATCGACCGTTGTCTTGCGATAGTTGCCAATGCCCACCTGCTCATCACCGGGCACAAATGCACTGACCAGTGCCGGCGCAAAGAAGCGCTTTGCAGCATAGTGCAGCGCCTTCCAACGGCCTGTATATTCAATCGACGACCAAGATGCGACAGGCCAGCAGTCATTAAGCTGCCAGTACATTGCCCCCATGCAGCGTGGCATTAAACGGCGATAATGCTCAACGCCAACTTGCATGCAGTAGGCTTGGTTAAGCTGCGAAAGCCAGATCAGATCATCCTGAGATTTCGGAAAGCGATACCGTTGAGCCACGTAATGCAGAATCACCTGATTGCCCGCGGTATTCTTCTGGTGGTTCTCCATGATCGGGCCAAAGACGTTGGAGCCCTCCGGTGCGAAAGTGGCATTGGTCTCCGGCGAGGAGTAGCTCTGCATTCCGAACTCCGAACAAAAGCGGAATTTCCACTTTTCATAATCCTTAACCGGATGACGTGCGTGCCACACATCCCAGTAGTGCGTGTCGCCAGATTTCTCTCCCAACTCATGTCCACTCTCAAAAACGCCGCGCCACTCCGAGCTTGGCCAGTAATCGGTGCCTGCACTGAGAGACTCAACTATCGGCGGCAGCAGTTCGTGAAACAGCTTTTCGTAATCGCGCTTCAGTTTGGGGCGATCTCCGAAGAATTTTTGATTGAGCTGCGGCAGCTCATTATTGCCACACCAAAGAGCTAGGCAGGCGCGGTCACGCAGGCGGATAACCTGCTGCTCCGCCTCGACCTTGACACTCTTCAAGAAACTACGATCGGCTGGAACGAGAATGCAGGAAAACATAAAATCTTGCCAAACCATGAGCCCCAGTTCATCACAGAGATCGTAGAAATCCTCACTCTCATAGATCCCCCCACCCCAAACGCGAACGCAGTTCATGTTGGCTTGAACGGCGGCGTTTAAATCACGCGCATAGTCAGCTCGCGACAAGCGGGCAACAAAGCAATCAGCGGGAATCCAGTTAGCGCCCTTAGCGAACACCGGTCGCTCGTTCACTACGAATTGAAATGACTCCCCCCACTCATCCGCTGACCGATCCAGCCGGACAGTACGCAAACCAATGCGTTTTTGCTTTTCGTCGAGAACCACTCCATTTGAATCAAAGGCCGTCAACTTAACGGTGTAGAGAGGCTGCTCACCCTGACCAACCGGCCACCAAAGCTTGGGGTCTGAAATTTCCAATTGCGCGCCGTCTTCCGGCTGGAACTCTGCAGCAATCACGTGCTCGCCTTCCAAGTCAATTTCGACCCGGCATGTCACCCCTTTGGTTCGTCCATCAAAGTCAGGAATAACGGAAAGCTCAACGGTCTTACCTTCATGGTGCTGATCCACGCGAAAACTGTTCAGCTTAGCAACTGACCAGGCCTCCAGGCGGATATCTCTCCAGATACCTGCAGTGACCAAACGCGGCCCCCAGTCCCAGCCAAATTGACATGGCTCTTTCCGGATTCGCACTGAGTTTCCGACCGGATCGAGATGGTCTACCGGTGGCGTAAAGCTCGTCCGGTTACTACGAATGTAGTCCATCGCACTATCAAAGCGGACCCGTAAAGAATTAGCACCGACCTTGAGATGTTTTTTAACGTTCCACCGATATGCGATAAACATATTTTCCGTTGCCGCAACCTTCTGGTCGTTGACCCAAATCGTGGCAACCGTATCCAAACCGTCAGCGCATAGCTCTACCCGGCTTTCCGCCAACATTTCCTCACTAACGTCGAAATTTGTCTCGTACTCCCAATCGCGCTCCTCGATCCACTGCAAGTCCAGTTCATTCGTTCCGTAGTACGGATCAGGAATTTTCCCCAAGGCCAAGAGGTCAGTATGCACACAGCCAGGAACTGTTGCCTTGTACCAGTCATCTTGCGAGCAATCACGAAAGCGCCAATCGGCAGAAGCTAAGGATAGATTTTGCATGAGGTATCTAAAATTGGATGGCTAATTATTGGGTTATAGAAATCGAAGTCATGCAAACAACATGTCACACGATCATAGAGTAGGCGACTCGATCACTTACTCACCTAAGAAGTCAAGTAAACGTTATACTCTGTTCTCTATTTTGGCCATCACCACAAGCTCTGGAAGGATACAACGATACAATCACGCAGTGAGTAAGCGATTTCCGGATCATTCGTCGCAACGTCCAGCCCCGACACCCCTTCGCTCAGTAGAAACCCCAAACAGAGCGCATGTCGGTCAACTGATGCGATCGACAAAGTAGATTGGTCATCAGTGCCAGCAGCTCACGGAGTCGTGTCCCCTCTTGGCCAGCCGACACGTAGGCGCTGACCTTGAGGGGCAAAACTGACATCGATTTGGCAAAACTTTGCCGAATAATTCTTAGGCTGCAACGCGACCTGTACTTAAATCACGCCCAACCATACAACTCAAGCAGCCTTACTCAGTAATTCTTTACGTCCACCGTCACAAGTTCCGGCGCATCAACTTTCGTTGACGAAGAACCTCCTGCGTCGGCGGTTAACCAATCCGGTAATACCTCTGACTCCAGTTCAGTGATTTCATCAATGAGCACGCGTGCGGTCGCGATAGAATTCACGATCGGGTCCATAGACAACGCCCGAACTAGCAAATCGCGATCCTGCTTCATGATCGCCTCGATTGTGAGCTCGTGTATATCAAGGATGTGGAATTGCTGCCCCCGCAATCCATGAGGAAATGGCCCAACCTTAAACGGACGCGGCCCGGATTCGCCGATTGCACAATGTAGCTCCAGAAAGGCATCGGCCGGAAGATTATCGACTGCGAGCCCTCCATCTTCCACGCATTCTGAATTAGTGCGGTTGATGAAATAAGTGCGCCCATCTTGAACGACCATACTATGGATTACATCCGTGGCGTGATCAGATCGCATTGATTCATGGAAATCTGCAATAGGCTTGGCACCCGAAATATAATCCTCGATCTCATTCCACATCGCATCCGTCGTCTTATCCCGCTCATCGCAATTGAAAACAGCAAGCGGCGGAATTTTTTCCTGAATCGCCCCCTTGCCTTGATAGAATGGGAGGTATTCTTTCGTATGTCCCGTGCAGGTAGGAACTGCGCCAAAGAGATCATAGAGCTGCGCTGTGATGAAATTGTTGAAGCGACCTTTTGCGTATCCTGCGTCAACTTCTGTCAATGAGTTGCGGTGAAATGCATCGCGAATATCCGGCAAGATGTCACGGCCATCCAACTCTGCCTTGAGCATAAACGTGAAATGATTCACACCAGCAATACGCATATCGAAACGGTCGATTTTGGCAACGTCTTCGCCAATCAGTTCAAGGTAGCTTCGCTTTTTGTTCGGCATGTGGTGTGTATCACAGAGGGCAAAGCTTTTAATCTTCGAATGTCGCATCAGACCGATACCCATCGTCGCTGACGGGTTGACATAGTTGATCAACCACGCTTCCGGGCAGAGTTCTTCCATGGCATGTGCGATCTCCAAAATTGCTGGAAACTCACGAAGCGTGTGAAAGATTCCAGCCGGCCCAATCGTATCGCCTGAGCACGAACGAACACCGTACTTGGCACCTACCTCGCATTCGATGCGACGATAGTAGGTGTTCTTTTTCGAAAAACTAAGCACCACGAAATCCGCACCGGGTAATGCTTCGCGGAAATCTGTCGTGCACTCGATATTAATATCCTTAGAGTTGATCGCCAACCGCGCGAGCTTCTCCATTCGCTCAAGATTATTCGTTTCAATATCCACCAAGCTGAGCGTGCAGTTGCTGAATCCAGGTAAGTGGGAAACGGCCCAAATTGCTTGCCGTCCGAAAAAGAGGCTGCCCGCGCCGATAATTACAATTTTAGGGGTGTGCGTCATAATGTTGCTAAATTTCCATCATTATAGAAGACTGCTATCCCTTTTACTAGAGGATAGATGATGCTAAGACAGGACAATTGATGCACGCAAAATTCAGCACCTACCGATTTAATAATCAGCCACCTGACGATCTTCCGCTCACGGTACGCTCATGCGGATCGTATTCGCTGACTGCACAAAGCAGCGTCGAAGCGCCTCGAAAAAAATGGTTTAGCGAGCTCTTCTGGAGCCAGGAAGGTTGCGGCGAATTCGAATTGGATGGCAGATGGCTCAAGGTCGATGGCACTGCTGTTTTCTTCCTGCTTCCCGGAGAAACTCACCACATCCGCCCCATCAGCGACCATTGGACTTACCATTGGCTAACCTTGGATCACCCCGATAGCGCGCGCTGGCTCCAAGGATTTGGTATGTCTGAGCGAATTGTGCCGATGTCAGACTGCCCGGTACATCTGTTCAAGTCATTGTATAAGATAATCGACTCAGCCGCGCTAACCAGCGATACCGAAGCCGCGCAAATGGCACACGAGATCCTACTTACGACTCGAGATTTGCGAAGAACCGCCAACCTCGCGAAAAGCACATGGCTGGAAGAGTGTCGCCAGCGCATTGATCAAGACTTTGCAGATAGCCAACTAAACATTTCGCAACTAGCTCAAGATTGCGGCGTCCATCGCACGACACTGTTTCGCAGTTTCCGCCAGCATTACTCGATGCTACCATCTCACTATCTACAGAACCGCCGACTTCACCGAGCCATGGATCTACTAAAGCAAACCGATCTGCCAATTAAGGCAGTATCACATGATGTCGGTTTTAGTGATCCGAACTACATGGCGCGCCTTTTTAAAAAAGTAACCGGACAAACTCCGATAGAATTTCGTATCGCTCACCGCCAAGCAGATATCACATCCCCCAATCATAGCTAAGTTTCATAACCGACCTTGTCTATGTTAGCAACTTTCGGTGAGGGAACCAATACAACCAAAAGCAATCGGCTTGTTAGCGGGCTCACACATGGCGCTTCCTAAAAATACATCTTCTTGACGTCGATCCGCTCATCTTGATTGAGATCAGTGGTCACAAAGATGAGTGCTGAACGCCCATTGCGAACCGTCCATACGCTGGAATAAGCGATCTTGGCATCACCGGGCTTTTCACTGACTTGAATAGCCATGGCGATACTCATGCCGCCTTCGGCATTCAATGATACGTCGACATCTTTCTCTCCATTAGTCGGAATCTGGAACCGCTCATCACCAAATTTTACGTAGACCGGGAAACTCGATAGGTTAAAAAAACGATACTGGTTGGTGCCGCCATCGGCTGGAGAAAAATTGATAGGCAATATACGATACTCGCCAGTATTCCCGTTTTCGACGAATATTAGCAGTTTCTGTTGATTGGGATTCGGCGTATAGGTCGCAACGACTTTCTCGATCGGATTACCTTCTTCATCCTTTCCAGCTTCCCTCAGGAATTGAACAGTCTTTGAGCCCATGAAGCTATATTCCTTGGAAGGACTACCATTGGGAATCCAGAGAGGAATCTTTTCACCTTGCGCATCCCTCACGTAAACATCGCTGATCAACTGCGTCCAACTAAGCGCACTGAAGCGCACCCGGCTCGTTCCATCGTTCTGCGCCATCATGGACGCCGGAGCGAATGATAAAAGTGCGATAGCAAATAAAAATAATTTCTTCATTGGTAAACTAAATGTCGTCTTCACTCAGCCAAGAGAATGACACGATTTTAAACTTTCTTCCGAAATCGCTGGATGGCTTTACTAGCTCGCGCATGGACGTCGTATCTGCTCCCGAAGACGCATCAGGTTCGGGAATACGCTGTATTTTGGCCTCACACCAAGCGCGCCCGACGACTTGCTGAGTCAATGGATCAACCGCTTGGCCGTAAGCCCGGATCGTAAATGTGTCAGACCGAACCGTTAGCTGCGGTCCTATTTGCTGCAGTATATCCCCCTGCAAAACAAACCCCGGAAACCCCATGTTGGTGCGATCAGTCTCCGATAGGTTACCACTCAACAGATTTGTCATCTGACTGAAAGTCTCGACCTCCTCACCTTCGACCAGGCCAGTTAATTCATTAGTCGCATTGGAGCCATCCACACCCGAATCCAAGGCAGCTTGCAAGGCTCCCTTCTTGCCGAGCTCACTGTTCTCTAGTTTGCGATTCACGAATGAAGCCAGAGAAAGAAAAGGGCCACGATCCTTAACTTGCTTTACAATCGCTTCAGCCAACCAACCAATTTCTTCTTCATTCAGGCGGCGATATCCCTTCCAAAACTCTGACACAGAATCCTCTTCTTCCCGCTGATAGCCACGATTGTATGGCCGCGAAAAGCGAGATACCAGCGCATCCTTTTCTGTCACGATACTACTACTGCCCGTTGGATCATAAATCGGAACACGCAATTCGGATACGCTTGCGAGTATCGCCTTCCAGGCTTCAACCGATGTCGAGTTAACGTTGAACGCACCATTAACCCACATTTCCGCAGCAGTCGAATAGCCGGTTAGTGCACGCTCTTCCTCATCTTCACTGACTTCCACAAACTCTGCATACCGTTCGCCATCCGTTTTACTGGACGGAATAAACTCCATGCGCGGGTTTTTTACAACATCGTCCAAACCTAGCCCACCACTCGCAAGCAGCGCTTGTATGTCCTCACGATCAGTCTCACCGGCGGGAATATCAAGCGAGGAGAAGAAGAACCCATCCCACAGCCGCTCATTCACCAAGTAAGAGAAATCGAAGTGCTTCAGCCCGGTAGCATCACCGAAACCTTCAACCCTTGTGTCGTCCAAGGGTATGCGTAGGCTCGCATAGGAATTACCGACCATGTAAGTCGGATCGAAATGATATCGGCTCATATTCGCGTGTTGCAGTTGCCCGAGCGAAAGCAGTGGCTGGCGAGGGCGTTCGAATAAAATCACATTCGTTTGCCCTTCGGCACTGCTGATACTGTTGCCCCAAAAGCCGAGTTGCCGGTCGTTGGAGTCCGTGAAGGTCTCCGGCTCTGCCTGATTTCCGCCTAACGCCCCCGTGTAATATAGGCTGATGTATTCGGAGCGACCGCTTTCTCCATCCCAGTCAATTTTGCTGTGAATGGCCCGAATGTTTGCGTCAATCAGATTGCGGATTGAGTCAGTGGGAGACGCTCCATTGAGCGGGTCACTGGTTCTCAGCGCAACGGCAATCGTTTCAAAACTATCCTGATATGTTGCGGCCGTAAATGAGGAATAAGCACTTGCAAAACTGGACGGCTGATCGCCGCTACCCGGTGCCCATAGGTCTTGGATTTTCTGAATGACCTGGTCATTGTTGAAGGCGTTGAAAAAGAAAAACAGCTCACCAAATTCTTCGTAATCAATACTGATACTGGTGGGAGCATCCTGCGCCAATGCCCGGTCAAGGATGTCGCGCTCTTCCCGCGATAACCCCCACTGCGGATGAGCTCCAACCCCATAGTCTGCCAATACACCGGGCGATAACTCCTCTTCCGCTTCTTCAATAGAAATTGCCCCGGTTTCATTGGCAATCGGCGGACCACCGAACTCTTTTACATTACCATCCTCGTCCTTATTATTCAGAACAAATTCAATGGAACCAACGGCAGGCCATTTTTGTGAGAGCTGGTTACTTTCGTTATTATCCTTGATTTTCCCATCCTCTTCTTTTTTCCGGTCAACCGCTTCGTCATTCCCGATAAATGCAAAATGAACCGTATCCCCTGGCTGGAAGTTTTCTTCCTTAAAACGCGAGCTGTATCGCCCACGATTATCCTCTTGGTAAACTTCAGCCTGATAAAACGCGACTGACTCATTGGTAATCGCACCCGTTTCTTCGTCCGTCAGTGGAAAGGTTAAGGTTATCTTTGGATTCAGCGTCCAAACCATACCCAAATTCGGCGCTCTTAACTTCGAGTTATATGGATTGTACAATGAAATAACCGGCATGAGTCTGAGAGCGGGCACGACGTGTCCGTTCTTGGTGCGAGTGCTGAGCGCATGGGAAATCCGTATCTGAGAAATCACCGGCAAAGCCCAGCTGCTCTCTTGATACAGGTCGAGACCTGCCCCTGGAGAAACAGGATCGTACTCAGATTCATAGGGCATCAAGCTGCTGTTCCGAGGCGATGTCGGCTTGTAGCCATGAGTCGCCCGATGAGGCGTGTATTTGTCCACCTCGCGGCCTTCAGAATTCATTTCCTTGGCACTTAAGTGGATCGTCTCGTTGCTATCACGACCGTTGGATGAGGGACGATAGTGTTGATAATAATCCCGCAGGATGCCCCAGTTGGGACCACCGCTTTTAATCAAAGGGTCATTGACGAAAAAATAGGGCTCGGCAGTCAAAGGATCAGCCGCGCTATCATCGCCGATTACGCTTTCAGAAAACATGGCTGAAAATGCGGCATCCACCTCGAATGCCTTCGTTAAGTCCCGTTTCAGAGCGCCATCCTTCACGTCAACAAGGAGACCCTTCGAGTAAGTCGTCAAATCATGCAAACGTGCGCGCCTCAAGCTATCGATATCTGAGACACCATCGGAAACCCAATCGGGTGTGCGAATACTTTGGTCAAATACCATCGGCAGGGAAGTATCATTGACCGGAAACTGATCCAGCCCATCAACATATTCCACTGCGCTGCGCTGCGATACCTGAAAAGAGCGGTTTAACTCATCAACATCACTACTGGCGGCATTGCGGTCAGCGATACTGACAAGCGCTTTCGAATTGTCACCCGTTACCCAGAATGCGTAGCCGCCCGACTGCACCCCATCGGTTACAACATCCGTCATTTTCACGCTGACAGCTGGCACCTCGTATTCGTCGGATGCAGACGCAATGGTAACCCAATCCTCGCCAACCGAAGCAAGTGGTGAAAGGTAATCGGCATCGGTTGGATTCAGGTTTTCATTGCCACTGACAACCCAATAGGCGAGCGAGGCGCGCTCTGCCGCATTCAGTGTATCCCAATTCTCCAACTGGCTATTCCACACCCCGAGCCAATAAGGGTTCGCCATCGTATCCTCATCAAACCCATTCTCTCCGGTCAAGATGTCAGCACGGGCAGTGACACGGGCATCCGGTCCGGCAATACGCTTTAGTTCGCCTATCGCCATCATCAGCCCCAGATAGGCATTTTGCCTGGCACGGTTTTGATCTGATTCGTTCGATGTAGAGGCGAGCTCAATTTGCGTCATTGTAGCCAGCCCCAGAATAAGCAGGAACATGAACCCCATCAGACTCAACGCAATCACCAGCGCAAAACCAGAACGACGACGGCTTTTCAATACAAACGCGTCGCCATTGCGGCTTGCTGGAGTTGGGCTGAGCGGGGACATAAAGATACGAGCTCCCAAAGGGACATTTACTTAAACGGCTCTTTTTTAGCGAACCATAGTACTGAATCGAATTTGAAGATACTGTTTAAAGTACAAAGCTGCCCCCAGAAACGCTCCTAAATAATGCGATAGTGCAAACATCTCCGCTGGCCTCACCCTTGTTCGCTGGGCGCTGGTTCGGAAGCGCTGGCTGGATTATAATTTTCCGGAAACTTCGGCCAGTGCTTGGGCTTCGGAAGCTTGCTATTCGTTTCGACGGCACCCATGTCTGGCGCATCGCCGGTGTAATAGTCATTGAAATTCGGGATCCGTTCACCGGCATCATGCCCGGGCGTTCCAGGCGCAAGCCAAAGGCGACCATCCGGTGCGCGCTCATAAATAGGTGAAGCTTGAACACCGTTCACTTGAGCGCCCTCCCGGGTTTCCAGGCGGCCATCAAACATGTCGTAATCAAAGTCATTGCTGTAGGTCCGTTGGCGGTCAGCAATCGCCCAATCACGTTCACTTCGCATCTGCAGGACATTATTTCGGCTGGTGATGTTTTCCTGGAGCTTTGATTTAGAGGTAAAAACTATCCCCGACTGAGCGCCACTAGCGGGTTCCGTGCTACCTTCGAATGGCGGTGGCTGCAGGGCTGTATTGTGGAAAATATACATTTTTCCGCGAGTAAATTGCTCTCGCTCGTTACCCAACTTCACCAGGTAGTGTCCGCGCAGATCGTTTTGGCTCGTTCCCGAGTGCTTACGCGACTCGGCGTAAACGTTGCGGAATAGATAGAGCGGCCCCAGCGAAGGCGAGGCCGCACCAATAGCGCCATAAGTCATGTCCATGTAGTTACTCCAAACACGCACATTCATATCTGCGCCCTCGATCTCCAACGCGTCGTCCCAACAATGGGAAACAAAGTTGTCGTGAATGTCGCTATCGCGATTCGGGAAGCCGCCATAGCCGAAATTTGCCGTCTCGCCCATGCCATCGTTAAACATGTGGTCAATATCGGAGTAGATTCGATTAAACCGGATCACGAACTGCCCCTTCCCCTTTTTGAAGGTGATGCCCTGTGGTCCTTCCGGGTGTTTGCTATTGGTGCCAGGGCGCTTCTCTGCCCATGAATTGCTGTCTGTCCGCGGGTGGTGCAGTTCACAATTCTGAATAACGATTCGCTCCAATTGCTCAGACTGACTGTAAATGGCCGAACATAAATTCTTGGCCTGTCCGCTATCATACTGATCACCCCAGCCACTGATGTCGCAGTCTTCGATCACGACGTTGTTGACGTCACCAAGCATGATGCCATGGGTCGCACCACCTTTCAGCGTGAAGCCGCGAACAATCACCCACGATGCGTTGACCTCCATGTTGGAACGAAAGTCCCCTTTGACGTCCCAGACGGCACCTTTTTCAGCCGGTTCATATAATACGTAACCTTCTTCTGCGCTGCCGCCTTCGGTGATTATATACGTGCCGTCCTGATTAGCCGGTGCCTTGACGGTACGCGCAATTTTAAAATCGTCAGACCACGTTGCGAACGGAACGATCCGCTCTGGACCGTCTTCCAACTGAAGCCGCGCTTCATACTTCGTCCCTGGCTCGAGATAAACGATGCTGCCGCGATACTCCCCTTGGTGGATGGCAGCCTGCTTTATGTGTTCGGTAGCATCAAACCAAAGCGGCAAGGCCTCGCGCCACTCGCTGGCCCCCTGCTTGCGGTATGCTACGGAAACGGTGCGGTCAGCAGCACCGCCATTTGGCTTCCAATACAATCCAACAGATTCAAAGGTCGGCACGGCATACGGAGCGACCTCCTCCCCTTTATATGAATAGGGCGGCAGGACTTTTAGCGAAATATCGTTAAAAGTGGCACTCTCGCCGACAAATTCTTCCTTTTGCTGCCAGCGCAATAGGATTTCCACATACTCGGCACCATCGGAGTTAAAAATCTTTTCAACGCTTTCCCAATCGGTGGTCTTGTTGCGCGAGGTGCTATTGCGGTCCATTTCGCGCCCATTGGCGTATCGTTTAATTTGAAGAAATGCCAGATTTCCGGTGCTTGCCTTGATTTCGCCAGTCAGTTGATAGCGGGTATTTTTCTGGACATCGATGCGCTGCAAAATCTCGCCAAAGCCCCGTTCCGCTTTGATCACCTCTACCTTCAGTCCGCCTTCGCCGGCCGCTTTGGTAATTGTTTGCTTAGAACGTATCGTCCAATCGGCGGGTTTCTTATCCTCTTGCCATTGAGAGTAGTCACTATTCTTGATAAGGTTATCCGCGCTAAGCCCTGACCAAGCAAAGCACGCCAGGAGCAATAAAAAGTTAAGAGATCGGGTTTTCATACAACGGGAATATTTGGATACCACAAAGGTATCACGGTGGTATTTTCTAGAAATTAATAATTTTACGCAATCACCGCCTCCCACCGAGCATCGGCGCTGTTAATCTATTAAACTACTAAGTTGCCAATACGCCCCAAAAGCTTTGACCGAGTGTATTGAATACGTTAAACAACCACGTTTTCGATCAACTGCCAACACTACCCTAGCTTATTTCTTTCGTTGTAACCCCCTCCCTCGATTCAACTGACATCCCCCAATCCCCCCCCAGTTGCAGCCCGCGATGCAGCCCTGAACACCGCGGACCTGTAGCAGAGACGAGTTTCTAACGCGGCACTCGTGAACCAACGACAAAGCTAACTATCCTTATCTCAACCGCTTTATAAGCCGATTAACCGTATCATCCCCATGGGCCCTCGCGTGACGCAAAAAAGTATCGCCGAACACTGCGGTGTAAGCACCGCTACGGTATCTTACGCCCTCCGCAACAGCTCGCGAATCCCAATGGCAACGCGCAACCGCATTCTAGCGGTCGCCAAAGATCTCGGCTATCAGCCGGACCCGGGGCTGGCTTCGCTGGCATCTCGTCGCAGCACGCGCGGCAACGTCCCGCTTACGTCGTCTGTCGCCATTGTTCACCCCAACGCGAAGGACTCTCGCCCCAGTAAACTGTTCGAGTATCACTCCCGGCATTTCAAAAAACGCATGAGCGAACTCGGCTGCCTGGTCACAGATTTCCACATCGATCATGACCGCTACCGCCCCGAGAGGCTTGCCCAAATCCTGCGCACCCGGGGCATGAAAGGCATCCTGCTCGGCTGGGGCCAATGGCCCGAAAGCATGAAACGCTTTCCCTGGAATGAGTTTGCCGTGATCTCCACAGAGCGCACAGATCTAGCCTCAAGCATTGATAAAGTAAGCATGAACCACTTCCATGCGCTGGATGATATTTTCCAACACCTAGAAGGCTCATCATATAAGCGCTATGGGATGATACTGCACGACGACTGCCCCAACAACACCGTCAAGCACATCCTGGGTGCCTACTATGCCAATCTTTACGAACGCCCAAGTCTGGTAGGAATTGAGCCGTTTCGCTATCATTTGGGCGAAGAACCCGACCGCCTCAAACAGTGGTATGAGCGGCTGAAGCCCGATCTCATCATCAGCCATCGTATCATCGATTTAAACTACTTTGCGCGTGCCGGAATAAACATCCCCGATGAAACCGGCCTCGTCATTCTGGAGATTGATGAAGAAAGCTCAGTGGATTTCTCAGGGGTTTATTCGGGTGCCGAAATGGGACGCACCATTGCCGTTTCACTGGCGCGTAAAATCCGGAACGAGGAAATCAACGCTACGCGCTCAAACGGTAAGCTGACTTTCGTTAACGGTGTCCTGCACGAAGGCTCCACCTGCCGAAAAGGAGGTCGGCAATGAATATGAAAACGCTGGCCGAACACTGTGGTGTAAGCACCGCCACAGTTTCCTACGCCCTCCGCGATGATCCGCGTATCACCGAAACGGTGCGCAAGCGCATTCAACAAAAAGCCCAGGAGCTTGGCTACCGCAACAACCCGCTGAGCGCCTCGCTGGTTGCCTACCGGCAAGGCGTTGGGGCCAAGCCGATTCAGCAAACCGTGGCAGTTCTCTACAGTAACCCTGCCACCTCACGACGCAGCATCCTCTTCAAGCCGCACTTGGAAATCCTGCGGCAGCGCCTCGGCCAGTATGGCTATGTGCTCAAGGAGTTTCATCTCAATGACTGCCAATTGAGCGCGGACAAGCTGGCCCCTACCCTGCATGATCAGGGCATTCGCGGCATCGTTCTTGCCTGGGGTGACTGGGGTTCGCGCTTGGAAAATTTTCCCTGGAATGAGTTCGTGGTTGTTTCCGCCGAGCGAAACGAAATACACCCATCGATCGATCGCGTTAGCATGAATCACTTTAGCGCAACTGACGAAGCTTTCGAGCGCCTGCGCATCGCAGGAGCTTCGCGCATCGGCCTTATTTGCTACGACGACCTCCCCATACGCGTGAAGAAAAACATTGTCGGTGCCTACCTCATGAACCACCACCAGGACGAAGGTTGCACCGCAGAAATACCGCCCTACTTTTACTCTATGGGTGAATCGACTGAGCGCTTTAAAAAGTGGTTCGAGACTTACCACCCCGACGGACTGCTATCCCACCGAATTATTGACCTAAAATTCTTTTCCGACGCGGGCTTAAGCTTCCCCAAAGACGCAAATTACGCCGTCATCGAAGTCGATGATGTGCGCTCCACTACCGAAAGCTGCCTGATCATGAACGATGAACTCGGCCAAGTTCTCGCCGATACCATTGCCGGCAAGCTGCATTACAACGATCATGTGGACCTCAGCAGCGAAGGTAATCTAATCTTGGTCGACGGCCAATGGCAGCCAGGAAAAACCACGCGCCCGGCTAAAAAATAACCCCGCAGCGACAAGCTTCTAACAAGAAAAGCCAGCCACTGCGGAGTTCCCCCAAAATGAGTATTTACGAAACCGCGGTCGGTTCCTTGCTCGCGATCTCCTCAGGCACTTCGCCGAAATATTCCATCGCCATCAATTCTTCCTCAATGGACAGGATTTGCGTGTGCATGATGTTCGGTGAATAAAGAGAACGCTGATCTGCGATTCTTTCCGCAATCATGGCCTTTTCCAAATAGATGTTGGCCTTCTTCAAGTCTTCAATGCTTTCGCGAACATTAAAACGACCAGGCGAAGTTGGCGCGGGAGGCCAACGCGAATCCGACACAAATGCCGAAGTAACGGCTTTGCGCGCCTTTTCAATAAACTCTGCGGCAGCCTCGTTGTGTGAAACAGCCTCGCGCAAACGCTCGACGCCCTCGAATACGGCATGACAAACGGGGTCAAGAATTCGAGCTTGTGGCGTGTTCAACCAAGCGCGCGCGGTACCACCATGCCAGGCACTGCCCCGCTCAATTGACTTAAAGTGCTTGTCATCCAGCTGAATGACTTCGCTCTGGTCGATTAGCTCCGACGGTGTCGCAAACTCATAACCGCAGGCAGTAGCGGTCTCCAGCAGACTTGCAAAACGGTCAACACTTTCGGGCTCGTGCTCAAAGAAACGCGCATGCCCGAACTGCTTCACGTAAAAGTAAGCGCTCGTGCCAATGTATTCGGCATCTTCCGCATAAGGAATCACGAAGCTGCCTGTGGCTTCAGCACGGTCTTTCCAGCGTCCCAACAAACCGGTAATCTCATCCAAAGAGACTGGCTCGGTGCGGTTGCCCTCGGTCGCGCCCATCAGATACCAAAGCATGGGGTTGGCAAAGAAATCCACGCGGAACAGGAGCTTCAGACCGGAGGATGTTTGCGAAACATTCGTCAGGTAGCGCTGATACTGCGGCTTGTCCTTGATGAAATCCTCAATGCGGAACAGCTTGCTCTTGTTGCTGTGTCCGCGTACGTCGTAGTCTAAGCCGGTCGCTTCACGAATTTCAGGGAAGCCCAGGAAGAACGAATCGCCGTCCATGACCAGAGAGTCAAAACCAGCCTCTTGAAAAATGTCTGGCAAAAAGTCAGCCCAGCTACACTCGGGATTCCAACCAAGGCGAGGACGGTGACCGGTATATTTTTCCCAGGCATTGAGACCGTCCTTTAAGCTACCCAAACCGATCTCGGGCGGGAGGTTGGCCAGCATGATATGAGTGAAAGGCGAACCCACCCCCTCAACCAGACCTGCATCCATCAACGCCTTCAGCTTGGCTAGCACTTTGGGGCGTGTATCCGCCATCACCTTGAGCGTTTCACCCGAGGCCTCAAAGCCGATCTTGGCACCGGTTTTCTCGACGAGATCAAAAAGCGGTTCGTAGGATTGATCAATGACCCATGGGCGACGAGCCGGATCCAGCTGGCTGTATTGCAAATTACCGTGGGGCAGAAACAAGATGCGAGGTTTCATAATATATGATTAGCGTATTGATTAAACGAAATGCGCAGCAGTTGCCTTATTGGTTGAATGCGCGCAAAATATCTATCCAGGATAGCCACCTGACTTTCCAAATGAGCCTGCATTGATCACCCCCCTTTCTCAAACACCAGAGAGCTTAATCTATTAAACGAGAAATCCAACACAAACGCTTTGCCAATCCGCGAAAGCGAATAATAGCTTAAATTCGCAGCCTATCCGTGTTTCGTTGCGCAAAATCCAACCGCCCCCAACCTGTAAAAGCATGAAAAATCTCAACGTGATCTACCTCCACGCCCACGACGCGGGAACCTACGTTCAGCCTTACGGCCATGCCGTGCAAACCCCACATCTACAGAGCCTGGCCGAGTCCGGCATGATGTTCCGCCAATCCTTTTGCGTAAACCCAACCTGCTCCCCCAGTCGCGCATGCCTCCTTACCGGGCAAACCGCACACGAGAACGGAATGCTCGGCCTGGCACATCGCGGTTTTCGGCTCGATGACTATAGCCGAACCTTGCCCAATTTCCTGCGCGAAAAAGGCTGGCGCACCGCCCTTTCCGGCGTCCAGCACATTGCCCACGAGCCCTACGCTTCGGTCGATGAAATAGGCTATGATGAGATTCTTGACCAAGTTATGATCAATGAGTCGAACGAGTCGCGCCGCCGATATTCCAATGACTCCCATGGCGTCACCCAAGCTGCGGAAGACTTTCTGGCCCGCGAGCACGACAAGCCCTTCTTTCTCGATATCGGCTATTTCCCTCCACATCGAATTGGTGAAGGTGACTTCCCCTCCGACTTCGAAGTCCCGAACCCTGCCTATGTCCGCCCACCGGCCCACTTGCCCGATACCGAGGAAACCCGGCAAGACTACGCCAATTACATGGCTAGCGTGCGCACCTTTGATGCCTACGTCGGCCGTGTAATCGAGGCAATCGACCGCAATGGCCTCGCCGAGAACACGCTGCTAATCGCAACAACCGATCACGGCATCCCCTTCCCCGGCATGAAGTGCCGCCTCACCGACCACGGTATCAAAGTCATGCTCATTATTCGCGGCCCAGGTGGATTTGCTGATGGCAAGGTAACCGACGCCATGGTCTCGCATTTGGACATCTTTCCCACCGTTTGTGAAGCCTTGGGCCTCGCAGCGCCGGAGTGGACCAGTGGTCAGCCATTGCAGAAATTAGCCCAAGACCCGAAGGCCACCCTCCATGAGCAGATATTTACCGAGGTCAATGTTCACGCGGCCTACGAGCCCATGCGCTCGGTGCGCACGTCGCGCTGGAAATATATTCGCCACATGAATCCGCAAAGTCACGTCATTCTGCCAAATTGCGATAATGGCCTGAGCAAAAGCTACCTGTGCGACCATGATTGGGATGCAAACCCACCCGCGACGGAGGAGCTATACGACTTGGTCCTGGATCCAATGGAAGCTCGAAACCTAGCTGCCGAGCCGGATCACCAGGAGATTCTTGCCGACATGCGCGAGCGCCTCGACAAATGGATGCGTGACACCAACGACCCAATTCTAAACGGACCGCTCGACGTGACTGGAAAAATCATCACTCCATCCGATACCTACTCTCCCTCCGGGGAGCCCAGGCCTGCGTGATTCTTAAAACCGAGTGACTCGCAACGCCGAGTATCAGGCTGGCTACCGGTAATTAATTTCCGGGTATGCCGGCCTTATTCTTTATCTTTCTGCTCGGATGACTCGTCGAACGCCTGCTTATCCATCACAGAAACACCACCCTCTACACGGCCATCGTCCAGCGGGTTATCCGTGCGGTTCGCCAAATCACGGAAGAGGCGACGGGCATCAATAATCCCGCCTACCATAAACCAGACAGTCGTTACCACTCCAATTAGCAAGCCAACAAGGATATAGGTGATGAAGAAATAAGCGCTCCACCACGAGTTCGGCCAGGGGCTAATCAGGTTCCAGACAAAGACGACCAGGAAGCAAAAGCCAAATTTGTAAACGATCGAGAAGTAAAAAACCGACCAGGCAATAATGCGGTCGCCCTTCGTGTAGTCCGGGTTAATGCCCACCAAATTCTTGACGATGTTTCGCGGTGCCCAGGAAACCTCGATATGCTTCTTACCATCGATGCTGTATTTACCGCGATGCAGCAAACGCTCTAGATTGTAGGGCTGGCGACAAGTAAGCATCGAAACAATCACGTATGAGCTAACGCCAAGGATGATGGAAATAAAATAAAGCTCATAGGAATTGATAGGCAGCTTCACTGCGCTCATTTCCCATTTGATGTAGGGATTCAATGGAGTCGATACCGTCACCAGGAAATAAGAAAGCGAATCAACCCAGCCCTGTTGCTCTAGAAACGGGAAAACCAAATCCGCCCAATTCCGTTGCAGGAAGAGACCAAACATCGAAAAACCGCTGCCACAAATTAATGCCGCATACGCACCGGCAGTTGTGCCAAAACGGCTATATAAACCAAAGACCATGATCGGGCCTGCGCCCCCCATCCAGATAGCGGTCATGATCGTGATGAACATGTTCAGGAAGTCCAGATTCACGAACAGCATTGAAAAGCACCAGAAAATCGCGGCCATGCCGAGTGAGGTAACCCGCAGTAACAACAAGTGCTGCTTTGGGCTAGGAGCCTTTTTCAGATTCGGTAAAATGATGTCCTGCACCAAAGTCGACGAAGAGTTGAAGATGCGCGAGTCATCCGTCGACAGCATCAGCATGATCATCAACAAGCAGAAAAGCCCCGTGAGACCGATCGGAAAAATTTCCTTCAACGCAACTGGCATCATCATCTGAAAGAACAGCGTCCGGTATCGCTGAAACTGGTGATTAGCCTCCGGGCTATCACCCAGGACTTCTTGCGCTGTATCGAAGTAAATGGTATCGAGATTTTCCTTTTGCGACAGTGGCGGATCCTCACCGATGACATGGCGCTGCACCGGTATTGCGGCAATGCGCTCATTGAGCTCGGCACGCTTGGCCTCATCGGTCACCACTTCGCCCACAATGGTCTCGGAAAGCTTCGTGCGAATGCCGTGGGCTTGCTCCGCGTAGTTGCGATGCGTCATCACCGT
Source organism: Cerasicoccus sp. TK19100 (assembly GCF_027257155.1). NCBI lineage: Bacteria > Pseudomonadati > Verrucomicrobiota > Opitutia > Puniceicoccales > Cerasicoccaceae > Cerasicoccus > Cerasicoccus fimbriatus. The sequence continues at coordinate 324,639 of NZ_JAPWDU010000005.1, read as the reverse complement.
GATGATCAGGATCGCAATCGCGATCCCCATAAATGTCGACAAACCCGCACGCCACGACCCCAGCAAACCCGCCATTTTTTGTTCGTGCGGCGTGCGTCCAGAGCCAGAGGTGTCGTTGCCAATCCAACTAGCGCGGTTTAGGACCATACTGACCACGTGGACAAACAAGGCGAAGATGTTAAAGTCGCGTAAGCCCGAAACATCCATGGGATTCAGAAAACTCTGCCCATCGACACGGTCCAGCATCGTTGGCGAAATTTCATTACCCCACGAGACATTGAGCAAGAGATAACCGGTAATGATGACAAAGACCGGGTAACAAATCAGCCCTTGAAAACAGTCTGTCAGCAGCAGTGAAACACGCCCTCCCGGCCAGATTACAATCATCGCCATGATCAGGACCAGCGTCACAATGATTCCATAGCACGGCAGCGGAATACCGAGGATAGTCACCTCATGCGGCAGGCCGAGGTAGTAGATAAAAAAGTTAGCCGCAATCGCCGGGCCAATGGCATTGGCCATCATCTCGGAGCCTGTGCGGATCGTGGCAGCAATCACCCGCAAGCGTCGGCTGTAGCGCATTTCCAAAAACTGCCCGATGGACAACGATTTGGTTTCCCGAAACCGATAAACGCAATAGCCGGTTAAGCCCATGATGATGCTAACCGGCATGATCATGATATACCAAAAGGCCATTCCATAGCCGGTCTGGTATTTCATTTCCACGAGCGCCACCAGCGTCACGATACTCAGGGTGCTCGTCATATCCCCCACCGAGATCACGTAGCGACCAGCTACACGACCAGCAGCCAGAAAATCAACCACACCGCGGATATACCTGCGCGAATAAACCGATAATGCGAGAATCGCAACAAGCGGTATCAATACAATCAGCCAGTCAATGATATGCATGGGCGTAACCAGACGTTTTTTTAACGCGGCAAAGAAAGCAATTACCCGCGATTCGCTAGGGCTGCCTCAGCTTTGGCGAAAGCGGCTTTGACCGTTTCAAAAACCGGCTTCTTCTCACCCGATTGGCTAACCAATCCTTTGCGATTCCATCCTCTTTGAAAACCGTTTGCGCGCAATGTGCTACGGAAGTCTTTGAGCGCCCAAGGCGTCCACCCCGAAAGCTTTTCCGTCCGCTCAAACAGCGCAAGTTGCTCTTCGTAAATGCGCTTCTGACTCTCGCAATTCCACAGCTTCTCAGCATTGTAATCTGCACCAACCGGTCCCGCAGCACCGAATTCGGTGATCAGAAGTGGCTTGTTACCAACAACGATACGCGCATCGGGAAGTTCCTTCACGGGCGGGTTATACCAGCCACCGTATTCGTTTAACCCAACGATATCCACGAACTCATAAATCGAATGACCAACCGACTCAACGTCATATGCATTGTCGCGGTAAGGCGCATTGAAAGCTGCGGTGGCTGGGATTGATGGATCGAGCTTTTTGATGGCATCAAATGCCCGCCCCATGACCCGTTTTCGTTCTGGTAGCTCCCACGTCTCATTCGCCATTGCATGACACAAAATGCAAGGGTGCCCCCGGCTGAGCTCCACCATGCGAACCGCGCTGTTGTAAATGATTTCCTCAGTGCGGGCATCGGCATAAGTAATCTCCCAATAAACCGGAATTTCATCCCACACCAAAAGGCCCCGCTCATCGCATTCGCGCAGCCATTCTTCACCGTAAGGGTAATGCGCCAACCGCAAGTAGTTACAACCGGTTTCCTGCGCCAAGTCGATTAACGCGCGAACATCTTCCAGGCCTCGCGGCTTGCCGCCCTCTTCGCCCAGTCGCTCTTCGTGCAGCGCAATGCCCTTTAAATAAATGGGATCGCCGTTAACGAATAGCTCTGCATCGCGCCAGGTAACCTCCTTGAAGCCGATGCGCTGGGTGATCTTATCCACGACCGTCCCATTCTTCACCAACTCGATTTCCGCAGCATACAACCGTGCTTTCCCGGGCTGCCAAAGCTGCACGTCAATTCCCTCTAGCGCAACGTTCAGTTCATCTCCAGTCAGGGAAACGGTCTGAGTATAACTAAGCTCCGGCAGAGTAATCCGAGCTTCGTAATCCGTGCCATTCGCGATGCCTTGAAATTGCAGGGCGTAAGTGCCGTTAACGCTGGCTTCACCTGATTGCTGGCTGAGAATACGCGTGCCGTGATAACCGGCATGCGCGATAAATTCATGCGGTGTCGAGACTAGCCGTACGCTGCGAATCAGGCCACCGTAGTTAAACCAGTCATACTTTTCAGAAGGGATGCGATGTGGCAAGCGGCGGGCATCGACACGTATAACCAACAGATTCTCAGCCTGGCAGGCATCCGGCTCGATCTCGAAGGACAGCGGTAGAAACGGCAGCTCCACCTCACCCACTTTCTCCCCGTTCCACCAAACTTCCGTTGCGTAGTTTACGCCATCCAATCGCAGGAAAATGCGGCCCAGACCTTTGAGCTCCTCGAGCTCTCTTTGATTAAACTTCAGTCGTCGGGCATACCAGCCGAAGCCTTCAAAAAGCAGCCATTCTTTCTTCTGCGTATTCCAGTCACCCGGCACACTAATTTGCTCAAATGCATCCACATCGTACTCGACCGCGCGATCCTCTTCCACAGGATTGAGCCCTTCGAAAATATTGCGACTACGCTTGAGTCCGAATGCGCCCATGTTGTCAGCATAAAAGCCCCACTGGCCATCCAGTGACAGACTTTGCCGGTCGTTTAATTGCAAATAGGCAGCGATGCCAGAGGACTTATCTTGTTCAGAATTCATCGGGTAAAAGGGTCAACGTATCGTGCAGCAAGTCTCCGCAAAGAGCAGAGTGGTCACTCACTACCGCATCGAAATATACCGATTCACCTTCTCGCAAAAGACAAAGCCACGAGCTGTTAATCTATTAAACAGTATATTAAATTAAGCCTTTGCACGCCGGTAAGCCGTGGGAGAAAAGCCCGACTTTTTCCGAAACCAATGCGTGAACGCTGTCGAGTCGTTGAAGCCAAGTTCATAAGCGATTTCCTTAATGGGCTTACCCGAATGCTCCAACCAATGCTGGGCCGCAAGGTATCGCCGCAGATCGAAATAGCTACGCATCGTTTGACCAAAGGTTGCATGAAAGAGCGTATCCGCATGCCCAAAGCTAAGGCCAATTCGGCTAGCCAGCCCCGTCAGCGAAAGCCTCACCGAAAGTGGGTGCGCGTCGATCAGTTCCTTCGCTTTCATCATTCGCGCATCCTCGTGACGCGAATAGCGCGGTTGTTGCCCGACATGCTCCATAAAGCCCACATATGCCAGCAGCCACGCCTGGAAAAGTTGGTTCATACGCAAGAACTGGCGCAACGACAATGACTGAAACTGCATCATGTTACCCTCCGACAAGTGCCACCGTTTTGAGGAACGAAGCATGGCAAGCGCCGCACGTTCGAGGTCAGGAAACTTGGATGAGGCAACCGTTAGCACGTGCTCATGCTCAAACATGGTCAACCCATCCGGCCACTGCATGTCGAATTTCACGGATAAAATTTCGGCGTCGTCGGAAAACTCCCGGGACACATTTTTATGCGAAGCGAAAACCCAATTTCCCGAACCGATCGTCTCAGGTATCTTCTCACCGATGGACAACGTCCCCCGCATGATCAGCCATGCTGAGAGTTGCTTGGCGTCAAACCGTCCCACACTCCGAATCGGTCGTCCTCGATAAACCCAGATCAGGTGCGAATTCAACTCGCGCCAATTGGAAAAAAATAAATCTGTCGCATTATCGGCCATCTCAATACTGTTATTTTTATACCTAATTAATCTTCATTTTCAACAGGTTTATCCAGCTTTCAAACAATCCATTAGCATTTAATTCAGCTTTGAATGTGGCCATTTTAAGATCACCAGAGAATACTCGTATGCCTCAAACACCCAATTTGATTTACCTGGTCGCTGATCAATGGCGCGGCGACTGCCTTGGCCTATACCGGAACCAGCATCCGGTCATGACCCCGCACCTGAATCAACTCGCCAGCGAGGGGGTTAGTTATCGCCATGCCTATGCCGATTGCCCGCTCTGCATGCCGCAGCGCATGACCATGCTTACCGGCAAGACGGGCTCCCAACTGCGTTGTGTTAAAAACTTTAAGCCAGACAATGCGCCGGAAATTGATCCTGCCCAAACCTTGCCTGCGCGACTGACACGCGAGGCCGGCTACCAGACAAAAGCCATCGGCAAAATGCATTTCGCGAATCATCGCGCGCGCTACGGATTCGAACACGTCTCACTCCATCCCGACGACTATCTCTGGTGGCTGGACGAGCAAGGGCAGCGAGGCACGTTCCGCAGCCATGGCTTGGGGGGCAATGAAGTTTACCCTACCGCTGCGACCACCGAGGAACGCTATTACCACACGACATGGATCATGGATCAGGCGATTCGATTTCTTGACCAAAGAGACCCGGAATGCCCCTTCATGTTGTTCATCATATTCGAAGCACCGCACAGTCCGTTCGACCCGCCACCTCCCTATGACCGGATGTATGATAACTTCACTATCCCCTCGCCCGTTGAAGGAGACTGGCGGGAGTCTGAATATCCGGCCACTTTTGAGGCGCGCCGCATTCGTGGCAAATACGACTACATGCAGCCCGAAGCGATCCTCGAGGCGAGGCGACGCTACTACGGGCAGATATCTCAGATCGATTACCAACTTGGCCGACTGATTGGCACACTGCAGAGCAAAAACCTGTATCGCGACACCGCTATCGCATTTACCTCCGACCACGGAGAATGCCTCGGAGACCATGGCATTTTCGCCAAACATTGCTTCCTCGAATCCGCGGCCCGCGTACCTCTGATTCTGCGCCTGCCTCCGTCGATGCGCGAGGGGACAACAATGGCCGGTCACGACACACCAACGCTCACTGCCGACATTTGCCCGACGTTCCTGGAGCTTGCCGGACTCGACAGAGACGCCGACGCAGAGGGCCAATCGCTATTACATGCCATTAATCGCGAAACCATCTTTGGCGAAACGCCAGAGAGTGCTATGAGCATCAGCCAAGGCTATAAATACATTTACTACCCAGCAGGCGGCATTGAGCACCTATTTAACGTCACGGACGATTTCGATGATCGCCAGAACCTTGCGCAAGTTGCCGACTTGCAGCCAATCAAGAAACAGCTTCGCCAAGAACTGACAACCTACCTGAGGCAAAACGAAAGCCCCATGGTAGAAAACGGTGAGTTGGTAACGCTACCCATCAATGTCGACTACCAACACCTCAGGCAGGTCAACCCAGCAGCCTGTCGCGGCCCGATGTATGGCGGTGACGGCTATTAAATTTTTAGAACCAAAGTAAACATCATGAGCATTACCTCCACCCAACAAGCCCTCACCCGCCACGCATCGAATCCCGTTTTGGATACGCCTGACATCCCCTGGGACTGTATGTCTGTGTTTAATGCCGGCGTCTGCAAATGGCAGGATGGCTACGCCATGCTTTTCCGCACGGACAGCGGAGCCAAAGAAGCCCCTGATTGCTATCAAACCCGAGTCGGCCTTGCTCGTAGCGCCGACGGCGTCAACTGGACAGTCGATAAAGAGCCAGTCTTCAACATGGCAAAAATGCGCGAATGGCTGAAAGCCGAATACGATGAGCGTATGGATGAAGACGAGCTGGCCAGAATATATGACCCGCGAATCACGGTCATCGAAGACATGGCCTATCTATGCTTCGCCCTCGACACCAAGCACGGCATCCGTGGCGGCATTGCCCGCAGCGAAAACTTGCGCGATTGGGAACTACTGCACATCTCCCTGCCGGAAAACCGCAATATGGTGATGTTCCCCGAGCGCGTAAACGGAAAGCTAGTGCGCCTAGACCGACCATTCCCGCTCTACCTTCGCGGAGGGCGCGAGTCGTTCGATATCTGGATCAGCGATTCCGAAGATGGCAAGTACTGGGGCAACCATAAGCTCCTCCTTCGCGCTGAAGAAGTTTCTTTTGGCAACGCCAAGATCGGCCCCGGCGCACCGCCGATTAAAACCGAGAAAGGCTGGCTAACCACCTTTCACGCCGTCCTAAGCCACCCGGACAAAGACCTCGGGACCTGGGCCACCAACCGCACCTGGCATAAGGAATATGTCGCGGGTCTCATGTTACTCGACCTCAAGAACCCATCGAAGGTAATCGGTATCAGCGAGCAGCCGTTACTAGCTTCAGAAGCACCGTATGAAACTGAAGGTTTCCGCGGTTCAGTCATTTTCCCCGGCGGCTTCATCGCTGAAGAAAATGGCATGGTAAAGATGTATTACGGCGCAGCAGATACCGTCGTGGCTTTGGCCGAAGGAAAGCTCGAAGACTTGCTCTCCTTGATCAAGCCCGTTTAGACATCCAAGCACGCGATCTAGTCCGATTGACAATTTCAAAGGACTGATCGGCAAAGTGTATTTATCAAAAAGCCCCGCATATTCTGCGGGGCTTTTTAATAACTAATATGAGTGATGTAGACGCCTCTTACTCGACCCTCAGGGCGACCAATTGGCATGCATCCAGATTAAGCCGAATGTCGCCTGTCGCGGATGGCTGCAGGACTTCACCAGTCGCCGCATTCGTGACTCGGCCTTGATCGGGCAGCGTGACCGTGACCTCGCCAACCGCAGTGTAGCCCGGGTTCACGACGGCATAATAGGCACCATGCTTTCCAGCATCAATTCGGCGAACTACGACCTGCTCATTCGAAGCAGCGCCGGGAACCACCTTTGAAGGAAGCGCCGGCAACGCAAGATAGGCTGCATTGAAACGACGGACATAAGCCGGCGATAAACGATTGAAGTTATTCGATGTTAGATAGCCGATGGCTGTAGGGTTTCCATTAGCCATGGCATTCACTTCCGGTAGCATAATGTGCGGTCCTACGCGTTCCATATCACCAGCAAAGTAACCCACCGGATCCAAGTCTTTCCCATCCTTGCCCTTTGGCACCCGCAACATATCTTCGTTGAGGCCATAGTGGCGAATCATGACCATTCCTGACTCCGTCTCGAAAGCCTCAAGTGCCATCGGATCCGAAACTGATGACAAGCGGTTAAACGAATAAGTCGGGTAAACACCATTCGTGTCCTTGTAGCGCTCTGGATCGTAGACTGGCTTAGCATGCTCATGCTCCCACTCGCCCCAGGTTTTACGCACATTGGTGAGCGCCTTGTATGACCAATGGTCATCAATTGTCTTTTGCAAGGGAACGGGCGGTTTCTTTAAATCGACACCTTCCCAAGCCGATGGGTCTTCCGCGACCAAGCCGGCGACACCACCCTCGGGATGAATCCAACCTGGCTCAGTCGGGTCTGCCGTATAAAAAATATCAGCACCTTTTACTCCCTCACTGCGGAGGTAATCCCGTAATTTCAACAAGAACTCCTCGCGCTTGCCATACCACCATTCGATGTAGGCATCGTAGGTTTCACCACGCTTGCTGAGCTCTTCTCTGGTCACCTCACCGCGACCCGTTTCTTCGGCAAAACGCTTACGGGTCGAGTCTGCAAACCCGATGGGAAGCTGGCTGGAGCGCGGGCGCAACCAAGCTCCGATAATTTCCGCTTTATCCTTTTGATCAACAATGGTCAGCTCCAGCATCTTGCGGAAGTCTTCGTAGGTATCGGGATCTGTCAGGTCTGCCCGCGCCGTTTCCGTGAATTTAATGTGCGTGTAATTGTCGCCCTTAAGCGGTTCGGCCCGACGCTCAAAACCAAGCCCCTTAATGCCTTTACTACCCGCATACTCATAGTAAGGCAGAACGCTTAAGTCATATTCATCCGCGATTTCGAGTATGCCAACCCATCGGTTGGGAGACTTGTTTTGGTAAACCCATTCATCACCACCGTATTTTGCAGAATCCCAGCCTTGATTCGCACCGAATTCCAGAAGGTCCTTTGCCATGGTGTTCATACCCAGAAAACGCATCAGCTCGGCTTTGCCACGGTAATAATCTTTTTCATCCACCCAGCCCCATTCTTCACGTGGGCCGCCAATGACGCCATCGGCCATTTCTTCGCGGAAAAACAAATGCCGTCGTGGCAAATCCTCTGGAGGATAGTTAATTTTCAAGTCGAACTTCTCAAAATCGGGTGCTTTGTATAAGCGAATTTTTGAAACAGCAGCACCTTGAGAAAGTGGATCCTGCTCGGGCTCAAACTGCGCAATATAAACCCAGAAACCATCTTCAGGTTTCATGGTGCGCTTGGTGTCCGCCACATTCGGCACCTCTGCCTTGCGAATGCCTCCCGTCACAGAGGTCCGATCCTGCAAGCGCATGAGCATCTGCACGGACTCGAACTTTCCGGAAAGCGGAATCTCTAAAGACTCGGGGGACTGGTAAACATAGCGAGGATACATGGCGTCCCCGACAGTGTTGCCTGTGTAAAACCCACGCATCGTACCATTCCCGCGATTAAGCAGAATGGCAGAACGCGGTGCATCCTCCGGATAAACTACCTCAAGAATGTAGTTACCATTTGCCTCCAGGCCTTTTCCCTCCCCGATCAGGTAGCCGAAGTATTTTACTCCCGGCTCGTCGCTGGGAAGCGTGCGGACAGGCTCCCCCAAGATAGTCTCAACCTCACTGATACCTTGCGGATACTCCCTGAAAAGGTCCGGAGAATCAGGAGACTGCGAAACATCAATCTCCTGAATGAGCTCAAGATTGGGATTAACAGGCGCTGCGACGCTTAGCGATATGTAGCCTAAGCAACTGGCAACGAGGGATAAGAGTTGGGTATGTTTCATAATTCAGAAAAGCATGCGAGTATTCAGACCTTAAAGCATCTCGGAGTATACCGCGCATGCTAAGCCAGGATTCTCGACATCTAGGGTTCTAATTTCTCCTGATGAGAGCCGTAGCGAGAAACTCAGGACAAATCAAGTAAAACGTTATAGTTAAAATTTATAATGACCAGAAAAAAATGCAAAAACAAGCTCTGGACAGCTGTCGTAATCAACCAGCATGAGCTTGAGCAATCTATCGAAATGCATGGCGGAACCTCCGCCGATAGAGATTCCGCCAAGGAAATTTAGTAAGCAAACGATGTCATTGATTACTTACCGTAAATCACGATTTCATTGAAGTTTGCGCCTCCGATTCTTGTGATGCGAATGTACTGGGATTGCGTAATATCGACGTCATACACGAACTCACTCCAGGAGTTATAACTTTTCATTTCGGATTGGGTCAGGGTTGTCCAATTACCCGGCGAACCAATCTCAATGCTCAGCGATCCGGTGTTCTGAGTATCGTATAGATAAATACGATCGATGCTGTAGACTTGCCCCAGGTCGATGTAAGCACTTGCGGCACTGCTACCGGGTGACCAACCCGTGACAGGGTCGGTATCTTCCCGCTCGCGCGGATCACCAGACAGCGCCTGCTCGTCTACCATAAGCGTTGCATCGCCAAGGCCGGATTCATTAGTGACCATGGAGGGCGTCAAAGCCAGCTTTTGAGTCATCTCGAACTCAGGCTCATCGTAGTCGATCATAACGAATACCGGACGCTCAGAAACGTCTAACGTGACACTGCCGCTATTAATGTTCAACTGGGTCTTGATGCCATCTGGGTCTCCCTCCTGCAGTTCGATCAAATGCGCGGTATTGGGCGTCCCCTGAAGCGCCAGAGAATAGCCATTGACCTCGACCTGATCCGTAGTCGGGCACCAAACCGCATAGGCTTTGGTAACGCCGTTACCGTCCTTAAAGCGATAGATACGCACATCGTCATTCCCGGAATCTTGCTCCGCTTCGAAATAAAGCCCCTTTAAACGGTTCTTCATCGTGTAGAGGTACCACCATGAGATTTTAGGAACAAAGCCAGACCAGCGATCGGACGTTAATCCTGTTGTTCCATACAGTCCGGTCGATGCAGAGTTCACATCAGATAGGCTGTAAATCATGGCGCGGTCGACGCCCCCTGCAGCAATTGCGAGAAATGCGCGTACATTCCACTGAGCCTGAACTTCCTGGGCGGAGAAAGTACCGATGATCGGCGCATGCTGTGGTGACGTTTGCGCGGTATCATAACCGAACTCTGAAACCCATAGCTCAACCCCGGGCATATAGCGGTCACAGTAATCGCGGAACACACGAAGCTTTTCAGCTAGGTTGTCCTCTTCCGGGCTAATACCCTGCGCGTTTACATGCTGCTCACCTTCGCGGTCGTTGCTGTAGTGGTGAATGTTGATAACATCCCAGGCTAGCTCTCCGCCAATGCGATTGTAATCACACCACAGCTTCATGGCTTTGATGTAACCAATATCCATCTTTACAATGCCGCCCATGACATGCCGGGCATTCGGGTCGGCATTCCAAACACCCAGATGGTTGCCCATCGTTCCCTGGTGGCCGTCCGCATCGGCGCTGGACATCGCGGCGTATTCGTAAGGTGTGAAATACTCTTGGCGGGTTTTCCACCACTGGTTTTGCTCGTTCCAATTCTCATAATATCGGATGTAGTCCAAGCCAGTGTGGCGGACATTGTCCGACCGGAGCTTCAACAAGCTGTCGTCAACCGCTTGGCTGCCATAACGGGCAACCGTTTGAAACATATGGTCGGCATGCTCCACGTAGGATGATGCAACTTCACTCGGGCGGCCGGAATTATCTGGAATAGGCTTCACCGCTCCAGGTTTCGCGTTCAACCAGCGCACCGAGTCCTGCACAGTCATGACTGTGTCCAACCCGACGGTGACATAGTTCTTATACATATTGTCGTAGTTGACGCCGGTATAAGCCGGAGCAAATGAGTTTTCGTTATTCGGATAGCCGGGATAATTTGCAAAGCCATTATGCCCCTCGCAATACTCCCAGTCACGATATTGACGAATAAATCCAAATGCTTCCAAACGGTGCAACGGATCCCACCCGTGGACATTGACGCCTAAGAATTCCTCAAAGGGAGGTGGACTGTACGAGACAGGTTCAGGGATCTTTTCCACCGTCCCATGCGGGGTTCCATAAACCACGATCTCCGGCGTCGCAACTCCAACAAAATCACTGTAGCGCAAAAATCGGGTCGTAATATTTACGGGATATATTTTCCACTGTTGATAAGCGGTCAGGTTATCCACGATAAGCTCAGTCCAATTGAATGGCTCGCCATGGGAAATCTTAATTTCGCCGGAATTATTGCTGTCATAAAAAGCAATATAACTGATGTCATACTCTGCACCTAGATCGATAATGGCATGCAGCGGAAAATACCAATTGGCCACCGCCTCATACACCGAAGAGGGAGCATTCGCATTGGGCAGATCAAATACGGGATCGCCGACCAAAGCTTGCTCATCGACGATGGCCTCCATGTTCGTTGCCGACGTTTCGTCAATGATCATACTGGCATCGAGGTGAACCTTGGTATGCACGGAAGTTTCGGCGATCATCTCACCGATTTCAGTGGCATCCAGTGGTTCACTGTAGATGCGAACGTCGTCAATGTACCCATCAAATGATACACCATAGTTCGCATTGAGCGTGCCGATATGAAAGTTGGCGGTTGTGTCGGGAATCTCAGAACCAATTGGCTGCCCCTCGTATTCAAGCATGCCGTCCACGTAAAGCTTCAACCTCCCCTCTGGCGCAGAGCCGTCGAATACCACTGCTAAGTGACGCCATACATTCACCTCGGTTACGATGTAGCCCGTCGCAAAGCGTTCGGAGCCGATGTCAATGAACAGTTCATTGTTCTGCCAAATAAAAACACTCACCGCCCGCTGCTGCGAGTGACTGTGGCGCTTGGAAAGAATCCCTCTTGGTTGCCCGTCCAGCACACGGGGGCTGAACCAACAAGAAAGCGTAGCCTCAGCACCGTCGAAATCATCGCTATCGAGAGCATCGATCCAATCTCCGTCGCCGTCTAAAACTGCGGCTCCATAGTGCTTGCCGCGTGGTGAAAATGCTGCGTCTCCGTTGAGCATCGCATCGTGCATACCTGCCGAATCAAATGCCACAACACCAGCATCTTCATTGAAATCCCACTTCGCGACCAATCCGGCCGGAGGCGCAACTGCCGTGGAAACACGAATTGCATCAGCGATCACGTAGCCGTTGGTCCCAGTGTTTTCGATGAGGACGCTACCGGTGCTTCCAGCATTAAATGAATAAGTGCCCAGGGGAACCCACTGCCCGCCGGCAACAGTTTGATCAACCATGAATGAGTCCGCTCCGGTCGCGTGCGTCACGGTAACCGGAACATTGCTGGCTCGATTCGTGAATGAAGTCCATCGAAGGGATATTTCATAATCGCCAGTTGCCGGAATGTCCGGTGTAAAAGTAAAAGTTTTCTGCCCTTTAGCGGAATTATTATCATGGGCATAATTCACGCCATAGTAGCCGGGAGTGGAGCCTGAATTAGACCAACTGCCAGTAGTTGAGACATCTGCAGAATCTAGATTGTCCACAACGAAATCTACTGCCATAGCACTGCCGCAGAAACAAAGCAGGGCAGACAGCAACGAGGCGCTTGTTCTTAAATACAAGTGTTTCATTAATATTGGGGGTTAGTATTGAATGCATACAAAGCATTCGCGATGAGATTGCGTCGATATCCGCTAAGCCTATCTTATAGCAATTAGCAATAGCTACCTTATCGCATCTGACCTATAGATATCGAATCAATACAGTTGGGATTACACACAGAGAATAGATTCTGATGATTTGGAGCAATAAACTATCTTCATCTCTCTAAATATCTGTGGCCATTGCTTTGAATAGACAATCAATTTGACCATGAATCCAAAGCACCAGGTGCATAATGAGTACAAAAATCCTCAGCTAATCCAGCAAAAGTAAATTTGCCATCAAACTGAACAAAAGCACTTTATAAAACTAAAGACCCAATCAATCCGAATCTAGTATGGTTAACACAGAAGGCACAGGCAGCAAAGGCATCTTCCAACCACACCCCAATGATTAACTGATTATTCAACTCATGATCAGCGCTTGTAAATATTAGCACTAATCTTCATTTAGCATCATACTACAATATCGATGACACGTAATACAGATTTCAAATAGTCCTTAAACCTTACATTCACTTCCCATGCATCGGCGATTGGCCGCCCAGACAAAGGCTCAACAGGCATATACGGAGGCGGGCCAAACTCCGGCGTTATTGTTATATAAGCATCGCCGGCCATATGTCGTGCACGCAATATTCTTTTCCAAAGCTCAACATGTCGATCAGTCCACTCAGCATACAAAGGAGACAATGGGTCTGGAACCTGAGGCCCCTCTGAAAATCCGACGCGCGCATGAACGTGCGAAGATCGCTGAACTGCCATTTCAACATTCTCTTCTTGATTGCGCAAATCACTCTCGTGAACGCAGAACCAGTGTGAAAAATCCGCATTAAGCCTCAGCTGCGGGATGGTTTCGAGGTAGCGTCTCGTTTCCGGGCCATTGTTTAATGGGCGGCCACGATGCGTTTCATGCGTAATTAAGACATTAGCCTCCTCAGCCAAAGAACTGGCAAGTTGAAATATTTCGCAGTTTTCATCGAAGCTAAAGACGTCACATCCGGAATGGCTGTTTACGAAGAGTGGGCTAGTTTCAATCGCAAAGGAAAAACGCTCGCGTAATGTATCCAAATGTTCCGAAACAGAGTTTCCTTCAGTTGTTATCTGGGCGATCAACAGCAACCCTTCGTCGGCCACTTGCTGGGCGATTTCCGATGCTGACTCTGGCTGGGCTGGCAAGAAAATTTCCACTGCATCAAAGGCATCCGCCTTCGCCCGCCGCAGGAAATCATCCAAGGGGGCATCCCACATTTCCCACTTGGATTTAGCGAAGATTAGATCCATCAGTGTGCCTTCACGCCAAGCTTGCGACGAAGTTCATTAATGTGCGAATAGCTCTTGGTTGGATCGGCCAGAGGCTGGTTCAGCACATTCTTACCTCGGGCAAGGTACATAAGGTGCCGGTCATGATAATCTTCGCTTAGCTTGGTCGCTGCGGGGATGAATCGCAGCGTCCAACCACATCGGCGCATATCAGAAGTGTTTGGTGGGCTGCCATGTTGTGTCCGTGCATCATGAAGTGAGCACTGATTACGCTCCAACTCGCATGGCACAGCCAGCTCGTCTTTTCGGTGGCGCTTCACGATTTCAGAATCAAAGACGCTCTTACTCGTATCGACGCCCTCATATTCCGAGAAACCCTTTTGTCCGGTGTTGTGCGTTTGCGGTATTACATACATACACCCGTTTTTCACTGTGGAGGGATCTATGGCCAACCAAACTGTCGCGACCTCCATCGGGTTCAACATACGCCGCCAGTATGCGCTGTCTTCATGCCATGGCACTCGCCGACCATCCCCTTGTGGCTTACAAATAAAATGGGTGGAAAAGAGAATGATATCTGGCCCGAGCAACGGCTCAACCAAGTCAACCACTTCAGGAGCCAGCGCCCACTCGTTTAGCTTTGGGTCAGCAAAATGCGGCGTATCCATTTGCTCCGGGCGTTCATCTTTCGGCCAGTCAGCGAGTTTATCATCAAAATAAGCCGATAGAGCGGAAAACTTTTCATCCGAAAAGACCTTGAGTTTCGGAATGACGTAGCCCTCCCGCTTGTAGTGATCAACCTCTTCGGAGGTAAGGCGAGGGTTAGAGTAGGTAATCATGGCTATCAGTATATCAAATCCGGCAGAGAGAATCGTCCTTTCAATTAGCAAATTAGTGCTCTATTGTGATATTATGAAAAAGATCCTGTGGCACCATATTTGCCGAGCTAACGAATGCCTCCATATTGCCACCATTGAACTCAAGCGAATGCATAGCCCTGCAATGCATCAGCATGATTTCTACGAATGCTTTCTCGTTCTGGAAGGAAACGGACAACAACACACCCCTTGTGGAAGCGAAGATCTACAACCTCATGTGCTCTACTTTGTTCGCCCAGAGCACTCGCACGCCATCGATGGCCACAATAACTTGGTCTTTCTCAACATCGCCATTGAAAGAAATACTTTTGAGGCGACTTTCGACCTGGCCAACTTTAAACACAACCATTGGCTAACGGGCACCCCAATTCAGATTGAATCACTCAACCAACAACAGGTTATCGAATTTCAGCAACTAGCTTCAAGTGTCGCCAATCAGCGCGGACGCTCAGATGCCGCATGGCTGCTCTTGAGTATTTCCCGATTATTGAATTCTAGGCATACTTACTCCGATGAGCGACCGGACATGCCCGACTGGATGGCCAAAGGGCTATCTAAGGCGATCGACAGTGAAGTACTGACCAAAGGCCTCCCGTTACTGAATCAGATAATGGGGAGATCACGTGAACACGTCGCCCGCAGTTTCCAGAATCACCTCGGAATGACCCCCACAGAATGGCTCATCAAGGAACGTATTCAACGCGCCTGCTTGTTACTCTCTACAACACGTTTACCACTGATAGAAATTGCGCTCGATTGTGGCTTCGAGAGCTCCAGCTACTTTCACAAATGCTTTCGTCAATATATGCATACAACCCCACGCCGCTACCGCAGCAACCTCATGCGGATTCAGAATTAGTCCATTCAGTTGCAGCGATCCATTCCGCTTCGCCCGATTATACCCCCTACTCTATCCCCGCTAACGACCCCGCCATGAGGCCTAATCCAGGTGCTTAGACGCAATCCATGCACCTGGTGCATGGCAAAGCCCTTTGCGACCACCCAGGGCAAGGTGTATCGTTAACTTTATTAACTATTCCCCCGGTAGATTTACCCACTAGGGCAGAATGCAAGACCAACTGCATTGAATAGGATAACTGCACCGCCCCAAGGCATAAGTTCGATTTAAACCCTCGTCCCAATAACCTCTTGAAGCGCTTTCTCATACCGCCTTTGTTGCTGATTGCAATCTTTGCGTGCAATTCTGCCCTATTGGCCGTGAATCAGTATCGCGTGTCAAATGTCGATGGCGGCATGCCCTATCTGCTTCACTTACCCGAAGTTTATCACGACGAGCCCACCCGAGAATTTCCGGCCATCATCTACCTCCACGGCTATGGTGAGCGTTGTGAAAACGGCACCTACGGAACGACTAGCGAACTGCACCACATTGAAAATGCCGGCAATACCCCGCCCAATCACACGCGCAACGGGCATTCGATGAAATTCACGGTCGATGACCAGGAGGAATACTTCATCGTCATCTCGCCGCAAATCCGTAAAAGCCGTGGTGACTGGAATGCCGAAGACGTTGTGGCTCTCCTGGACGAGATCTCCAGCGAGTATCGCATTGATGCGGACCGAGTTTATCTGACAGGCTTCAGCTTTGGTGGTCAAGGAACATGGAATGTGCTGACCGGCGATGCCAACACTCCGAATCGATTTGCTGCGGCGGCAATAGTGGCCGGTCGATCTCTGGTTGCAAACAGGCACTCGAAGATTGCCGATGACAACGTAGCCGTCTGGTCAATGAGTGGCCTGAGCGATCCCACTGAGCACACGCCCGAGCGAGTATTATCTGCCAACAATACGCTTCGTTCTTTTTTCCCGGATGCCGAGCACTTGGTGACGATGTACCCGAACTATTCTCACTCTTCGTCGCGGCAATACAACACCGGACACACCTACCACGATCCAAATATTTACGAATGGTTTTTGACTAAAAAACGCCAACGCCCCGGCAAGCCCGATCGAGTTAACTTGAGTAATCGTGCGGCTACGATCGCGACGTCGGGCGACGAGGAGTCCCCTCACCCAGCGATTCGGGTAAAGAATAGTTCCGGCTCCTATTGGGCCAGTAGCACTGACGACTATGAAAAAAAGTGGGTGCAGTTAGACCTCGGTGAGACATTCATGGTAGATCAAGTTTTTGTACGCTTTTCCTGGTCGACCAGCGCTTCCATCAAACCTGTCGCTCCCAAAGGGAGTATCACATCGATCGAAGCATCACCGACAGCTGGGCGCATTCGCGTGCACGCCCCTTACCATAACCGGCGCACAAAAATTGGGAGCATTGCAGCGCATCAAATATATCTAAAAGACACCGGTACCTATGATGGTGGCCCCTATGATATCCACAATGAACGTGACTACAACCGCGAGAATGGTTGGTTCGAGATTGAAGCTGACTATGTCGGCGACAGCACAGGCACGTGGTATGCGCTCAATGAAACCGTCGCCGCCTATACGATCTATGGGAGTGTCGATGGCAACGATTGGTTCCCACTTGCCAACGTAGAAGACAATTACGAGTTCAGCCGCCAACATAAGTTTGACGCAACCTCACTGCGCTACGTTCGCCTGAACGTTACCGATCCCAATCGCACCGATCTCGCGGAGCATGAACACCGCGCAAAGGTTTATGAGATGGTTGTGCTCGAAGCATACAATCCCCCAAATCCCCCGACACCTCCTTCAGGTCTAGTCGTGGCGGATGTGACATCCGGTGGCGTCAGCCTGGCTTGGAGCGGCGCGAGTGGGATGGTCGATCAATATCAGATTTACTGGAGCACAACCGATACGCAACCCGAGACCCCGCAAGCAACCGTCGGCTTTGCCCAAAACGCATTTACTGCCGAAGGCTTACTGCCAAACACTGAATATTTTTTCTGGGTCTCGGCCAGCAATGCCGGTGGCGAATCCTCTGCCACCAGTATCTCTCAAAGGACCGAGATACTAACAACCCCAATAGCCCCGACCAACTTCACTGCCTCTGGCGCAACCGCGACCAGTGTATCTCTAAGCTGGCAAGACAACGCTGACAATGAAAGCGGCTACAATCTCTATTGGGCAACCGACGCAAAACCAGCACTGCCCAACCAGCAGCTATCAACCGACTCAAGCAGTACGCTAATCAGCGGCTTGACGCCCGACACTCGCTACACCTTCTGGCTAGAGGCCAAGAACGCGGCAGGAACGTCAGACGATGTGAGCGCCACTGCAACGACATCTGCCTTTGAAGGCAGCTTGAGCATTGGGCTCATCTCGCGATGGAAGTTCGATGAGCAAGCCGGCTCGACTGCCTTCGATTCAACTGGATTTAATGATGCAATACTTTCCGGAGAAACCGCGCGAACGGACGAAGCCGTTGCTGGCCACTCTATTTCTTTGGACGGCACTGACGATTGGGTAGAAGCACCTCATCAAGAAGAATATAGCAGCAGCGCGATGAGCGTTTCCATGTGGGTTCGCCCTTCCTTAGCCGACTCCCAACCACGTGGTCTGATATCAAAGCGCCAAGGCCTTAGCGCCAGCCAACGATGCTTCAGCATTTTTACTCATACCAATTCATATATCAACTTGGACATCGGCAACCAGCGCTTCACCACGAACTATTCGCTCAACGAAATTGGAACGTGGAAGCACCTGGTAATGACATACGACGGAGCCCAAACCAGCGAGAACCTCAAGCTCTACATCGACGGTTCTCAAGTAGCCGAAAGCACGATCAGCACAACATCGATCCCATCGCTCACCTGCCCCGTCACCATAGGCACGTTGAACACCAACTACGGTTCTGCATTCGCGGGGCAGATAGACGAGGTCAGGATTTATAACCGTGCGCTGACAGTAGCAGAAGTAGAAGCACTGCATGAGACAGAGCCGTTTAGCGTGAATGAGACGCCTGATACATTCACCGAGTGGGCTGCCCTTAATTTAGGGAATCGACCCATCGCAGAACAGTCTCCTACCTCCGACCCAGATCACGACGGAATTCCAAATCTGCTCGAGTATGCCCAGGCCAGCAACCCAACTGATAACGCGTCAGTAAATCTACCCTATTCCACAATTCAGGACTCCAGCAACGCACACTACCTAGAGTTTAGCTATCGTCGCTTACAAGGCGGCAACGGCAGTAGCGAATCAGGCTACACTGCAAACAACCTACTTTATACAGTCCTCATTAGCCATGACCTCACCGCCAATAGCTGGGTAACCGGTGTAGACCATCTGGAGTTTATTCCTCCATCAATCGAACATGGCGACAACAGCGAAACGGTCACCGTTCGCGTCAAGCAAAGCATAGAATCCGCAGCACAAACTTTCATTCGACTACAAATCGAAGAGCTCAATTAACAAGCATATATCGACAAGAGATGATGAACATAGACTCCCCCCTAAGACGACTGTTAACGAGTACCCTACTCGCTAGTACCATCGCCTTCGGCATTGCGACCGAGCTCAACGCACAAACCAGTTCCAAGGTCGTCACGCAATTCTCGCCGCAAGACTGGAAGACCAGTGCGGACAACCGGGCTCCAGCTCAATACGTCCCATTGGATAATGCCGGCATGGAAGTCCAAATCGCCTACTCTGGCAAAGGGTTTGAATACCACCGCATGGAAAACAAAAACCCAATAACCATTCCCGGTGAGTTAAAAAACGTAACGTTGAGCGTTAACATGAGCAACCCGGGTGCGGGAGCGAAGTTAACCCTCCTAGATGCCTACGGCGAGTGGCAGAATATCGACTTTCCAAAGTTTGAATCCGAGAGCTGGCAAACCGTAACGATTCCAGTGCCAGAGACTATTCCACAACCAGTTTCGATTCACAGTTTCATGTTTCATAACTGGGGCACGCGCACTGAAAAAACGGATGTCGTAGTCGGTATGCGTGGGCTCGAAGTGACAACCGACCTCTCCCGCACCGATCCACAAACCGGTCAATTTCTTGACTGGCAACCAGACCCTACTGGCAAAAGTAAGCGAACGGAAGCACCCGATACACCGCTGTTCTCCGCAAGCTTCAGCTCCACTGCGCCGGGTCATTTTTTTGCGGGCACTGATGCTGAGCTGATTCTCAACATTCGCAACTGGCGCGAGCAACCGGCACAAGTCAAAGCGACTGTCTCGGTAACAGACCCGTCCGGAAAAACCATTTTCACGGAAACGCTTAAGCAAACAGTGGAGGCGACGGAGCAATTCACCTGGACACCCCCCGTAGAATCTTACGGCCCGCACCGAGCCGAAGTGGTTATCGAAAACGAAGGCTTCGAACCGGCCGAAGCATACTTGATATTCGCTGAAGCACCCAAGCCACATGACCTGACCGAAGCTGAGAAATTAGCCTCTCCCTACGGCATGAATGTCCATGGAGCGCAGGGGCTTTTCATTACGCCTTTTCGTAACGCCGGTATCGTCTGGTTTCGCGATTATGTTTTTAATTTTCACTGGCTTGAACGCGCAAAGAAGAATAACCGCAACTTCAGCGGCTGGCCGGGCTACCCGGGCATTGTCCAGACTTACAAAGACGAAGGAGTCATGGTGTTGCCAGTGCTCGCGCACTCCATTCCACGACCGAAGATCGTCGATGGCGAGGTGCAAGGAAATCCTCCACCAGACCGCGCTTGGGTTGCCCATTTGGCCGAGGTCCTTGAAGGCTTTCCACAATACAAATATTGGGAATTGGACAACGAATACTCCCTTGATCGAAATGTGCGTAACGCTGAGAAAAAGATGAACTGGGCCCACTATGAAAGGTATCATAAGACCTTTGGCGAAGCCGTGAAGCTTCTCGGATTTGGCGAACTCAAGGCAGTGGAGAACGGGCGCTACGGCATTCACCCGGACCTGGCGCGACAAGCAGTGCAAAATGGCTCTTTTGCAGACATCGATGTTGTCAATGTTCACCACTATGCCGGTGTCGATGCACCGGAAGTGAACGTCCGAAATTTCAACACTGGTAGCCTCGGCCGTGAATCCGGCTTATTCTTCGATAAACTACGGGACGTTGTGGCGGCGGCGCATTCCGACGGCAAAGATCGCGAAGTATTCATCAGTGAATTTGGCTGGGACACCGCAGCCGGACAAGTCGTGACCGAAGAACAACAAGCAGCCTACTTGGCACGAGCATACATGATGTTTGCCGCGGCTGGCATTGATAAGTCGTTTTGGTTTTGGCATTTCGACTCACCAAAGCCCGAGAAATTCTTTGACGCATGCGGTTTGATGACTGCCAACCGTGAGCCCAAGCCTTCCCTGTGCGCGATGGCCGGCATGACGCATTTGCTCCCAAGCTTAAACTATGTGGGCCGATTCAATGCAGGCCCCGGCACACTCGGTTATGTGTTCGAGGAAAACGGTCAATACATTGCCGCCGCATGGCGCATCGCTCAGGGAGACGAACCCCTGGAAATTGACTTCGGGAAAGACGCAACACTATTCGACCACTACGCAAACCCACTAAAAGGAACGAAGGCTACGCTGAGCATTTCTCCCGTTTACGCAGTAGGATTGTCGCCCGAATCAAAGATTATGAAGCAAACGGCTTACTCGATCGATTCACACTTGTTTATGGCAACGGTTGCCAATCAAGAGACGGAGATTGTCGTGCGCATTAACAATCAAAGCGATCAAAGCAATACAGTGACGCTCAAACCCAACCTGCCCGATGGCTGGAAGAGCGAAAAAGCAGAATACAGCGTTAGCTCAGCCCCTGGGCAAAACCAGACTGTCACAATTCCCTTTAAGACTCCTACGAATGCAAAGGGCGGTATTGTACCGATCAGCGTCGATATTCTCGAAAATGGTGAATCACTGACCAGGCTATATCTCGATGCCCACGTTCTAGAGCCTTATATCTTAAGCGTTGGTGGCATGCCCAACAAATCAGGTTCCGTTGAGATTATCGCGACGGTCACGAATCAGCGCAATGTTGCGACAAGCCCTACCCTGAAACTGGATCTCCCCCGTGGATGGCGCGCGATCACTCAACAAGTTGTCGTGGATAACCTTCAGCCGTTGGAAGAGCGTGAGGTGCCTCTAGAACTTGAGTGGAGTGCTGATTCAGAACTAACGACACCACCACTCGTCGTTCTGGAAGACTCGGGTTTCACTACACAGAAGGCTCTGGTCCCGCCAATGGCCACCGTTCACAAACTAGCTAGCGATGAAGGTTTTGGGGGCAATATATCCCAATGGCCTGCCAAGAATAAATTGCCCGAATGGATGGTCGGCTCAAGCTACGGCGAGGCCCAGACTGAAATCTGGATGGGGTGGACCGATAAGGGACTCTGGATCGCCTTCGATGTCGACGACTCAAAGGCCCTCGGAGCAAGCCCACGCACGTTTTGGCAGTCGGACTCTCTCGAGCTCTTCGTTGACACCGACAACGACAAGCAAGCGTCCAGCTTCAGTTCCGGAGATCATCAATTCTGGGCAGTCCCGCAGACTGAGAGTAACAGCGTCTTCCTAGGCCAATGGAAGCGCGCCAATGAAATTGAAGAAACTCGCTACGATATCGCCCTATACCAATCGTCCGCCAGTCAAACGGACACCGGCTACACGATGGAGTTCATCATTCCCTGGAATGAAATACAGGGATCTACCACTCCAAAGGTTGGCGAGCAAATCGGGCTAAACATAAACCTGAACGTCAAGGGACCGCATGGCCCGAGAGAAGTTTATTGGCCACGCCAGAAAGCCAATGGTCTCGCCAATCAACCCAAACAGTGGGGCACGATCCAGTTAGCCCAATAGTTAGCATTCCACGTGCCTGATTCACCATCCTTAAATGAAAGCGTCCACGCAATGACATCCGTTCAGAGCGTGAACCAAGTTACCCCGATGTTGAAATAAAAATTAAACATATACCAGTTGGCACCGACAGTTCTTTCATGATCTACGGCAACGCTCCTGCACATGCCTCGACCGGCTGGTATATCATCCAATAGCCATGATCCCCAACACCCCCAAACCACCCCCCCACACCAGTCGTTCCCACAGCAAAGGATTCGCACTGGTGATCGCTCTATCCCTGATGGCCATGATGTTCCTCATACTCATGGGATTGGCGGTCACCACTCAAATTGAGCTGGGAACATCATCGGTATCCAAACAACAAACCCAAGCACGCATGAATGCGCTCTTTGGGCTGAACGTTGCACTCGGCAACCTGCAACAACAACTGGGCATGGACCAACGAACAAGCGCATCGCCAATCTATCTGCAATCGGATTTGGCTGAAACCGCGCCCACTTACCACTGGACTGGAGTTTGGGACACCCAAAAAGTTAGCGCCGATGGATCCGCCAACCTCAACTACGGCAAAAACATTGGCTGGCTAGTATCGGGCTATGAAAAACATGCAAATGCGATCCCACCAGTAGGAAACTTACTCCGTGGCGATGGCACACCAGTCGACCCTGATACGTCAGTTGTATTAGTCGGTGCAGGAACGACTACGGGAGTGAGTAACTACGTCGCCGCCCCCAAAGTAGATATCGATTCTTCGGGCGAGTACGCTTACTGGATTGCCGATGAAGGACGAAAAGCGGATGTGAACTTAACCAGCCGACTGGAGCGCGGAGATGCAGCTCATCCGGATGTTACACCGAATGTGATGTCACGCATGGAGCTTAGCGCACCAACACGATATCAACCACATGTCATCAACGGCTTGGAATCGATAAAATGGGAAGACTCCACCGAGCTCGCAAAAGCAGTTGACCGAACCAGTAGCGCGCAAGACATGATCTTGGCAGATCCCGCGTTGAGCAATGGCAGCTCAACATGGGGTGCTGCGCTGAGAGAGCATTTCCATGACGTTACTTATAACTCAATAAGTCTGCAAACGAACACGCGGGACGGGGGATTAAAGAAAGACCTGAGTCTACTGTTCGAAATGGATGACGACGCCTTTGCCCTAACCCCCTACAGCGGCGAAACAGCTCGCCCGGAATTTGCAGATTGGAGCCAATTACCACCGACCGACGGGGACTCTTACATCGACCCAGCTACCAATGATCAAGTCAGCTACTTGTTTATGGAGCCGGTCCCTGAACATGGTGACAACGCCTTTATTCGCGGCCCCACTTGGCATAAGCTGCGCGATTTTTACCGTCTCTACAAGGATATCACCAAGAACAACACACGCCCAACAGTCACCATGCGCCCCTTCGGTCCAAATGCAGAAGACCTCGGAGTCAGAGGCGGCGAGAAAGGCTATTTCTGGACACTGGAATCCGATCACGGCGGAGACATCAAGAACGGCAACAACTACGTGAATACAACCGTAAATACTAAAACGGGATTTGCGAATGAGCCAGTCACCCGGCTCACCGAGCACGAAGTAATGCCCATCATGAACCGGGTCATCTACATTTTTTCGCTCTACGAAGACCAGAATGTTCCAGAATACGAATACATCCCCGAAGGCGAAACCACTCGGACAGGAGGAACTGCGCCTCGAGGCGGAGTATTTGAATCCACCGGGGGCACCACTGACGCAATATCACTGGTTATAGAGCCAGTGGTCTGCCTATGGAACCCATACAATGTCGCCATGAAGTTCAATGGCGGCATCAAGATTCAAACAAGTGGCGCATTTGGATATTTGTTTTCACTAGCTCCCAGCACATTAACCGCTGCAAACCAACACCTGCCCAACTATCAAACGACATCAGGCAACAATCTCCTGGCGTTTAATAACTTGGACAAAAACATACTGTCCATTCCACAAATCACCTGCGAACTCGCGGCAACAAGACGTATCATGGAGCCCGGCTACTTTGGGGCGATTGACCTGATTATCGGTGATGTCAATTCCACTATAGTTCTTGAACCAGGAGAGGTTCGCTTTTTCTCCGACCCAAGATCAGAGCCCACGCCATATACTGACCTCATTCCTGTCGCAGATGAAAATACGCGTGCGATTCAATTGGCA